>JARLGN010000530.1 GCA_031292775.1 Acidobacteriota bacterium
GCACAGGCACTCCTGCCTGTGTTGCTTTTGCTTCACAGCCAGTAGTGCAGGCTGTTAGCAATCAACTGAATTCAATCCGCCAGCAGTCCGGTGATGCGGTTGTGCGCTGCGACAACAAGCGTAGTCCCCCGGAAGGTGAAGCGCGTGAGATGGAGAGCAAACCACTCCCGTTTCTCCGGACTGCCGTGGGAGTATTTGGCCAGGAATTCTCCGCGCGTGCCATTCAGCACTTCAATAATACCCTTCTCAAGCGCGAGGGACGGATCGACTCCTCCCCCGCCAGTCGACCAGCACACCTCCAGGTAGTTCCTGCCTAAACCGAACCTGGGATGCCGATCGCCATGGGATAAGCCGGATTCCTTCCACGCTTTATTGACGGCAATAACCGTTCCCCTGCTGTCCAAGATGGCAATTTCGGCGCCGTACCCATCAAACAGTGCCTGCAGAATAGGCGGGGGCTTCGGGCTCACCACACCTTCCGCATTCGAACCCGCCACGATGCCGGACTCTTCCAACCATGCCATCAGTTTGTGGCGGAGGATAAAGGGGACGCTACGGCCCTTGGACTTCAATCGCCGCACGGGCAGGCCGATATCCTTTTCCCATCGCTGCGCGGTGTTGACGCTGCGCCCGAGGAAAGCAGCAATTTCTTTCCAGCCGGTAAGAACCTCGCGGCGGGTTCCGGAACCTGCATCCGCAGCCAGCGGTGATACGGATGGGGGAGGGGATAAACCATAGGGTTGATTTCCGCGCGCCCTGAGCCAGAGCTTAAGCTCATCGTGGTAGGCGTGGACGAGAGATCGCCGATGCTTGAACAGGCGGCGTACCGGCAGGGCCCCTTCCTTTTCCCAACGTTGGACCGTACGAACCCCGCGGCCGAGAAATGCCGCTATTTTTCCCCACCCATCCAGTCTATCTTCCGGTTGAAGGGGTGGCGATGTTACCGCTTCGTTCTCAACCACAAAGTTATCCCGCAAGGTTTGGGAAGGCCCTTTAGCGCAGACTAAGACCCCACCGCAAAAGGCGGGTCCCTCCGGGTTGGGAGGAGTGCGTTCCCTTTGTCTTCATGCCGCCACCTTAAGTGAGCCTTAAAGGTCCGCGGGCGGCTCGGAATGCAGGGCGACCGGCTGTGGTATTTGGAAGTGCCAATCGCGCAACGAAGCGAGCTATTCAAAGTCTCCAGAAATAGGTAGAGGGGCGCAAGCGATTCGCGGCCATACCACTCCTCTCAAGGCAGACTGCCCCGGTCCGGAGTTTCTGGGGGGAAATCACATCGCTTACACCTGACTACAACCCAATTCTGACAAGTATGCGGTGATTGTACAGCGCCATGATGCGCCACCACAACCCCATTTGACCCCATGATCTCCTTGCATGATCTGGAGTGCCGATGGATACAACAGCACGGAAAAGAATTCTTCCGCGCGGAAAGCCGGCCAGGGGGAGCGGTCTTATGAAGTGGTTCTACGACGGGCATTTCATGATGACTGCCGCGACAGGCGACCAGGCAGGAAAACAAATCGGATGGGAGACAAAATGAAGAATGAGCCAACTCTGAAGAAAAGAAACACGAGCGTTGATGAGCTAAGTGCCTTCGCCACTGAAATGAAAGCCATGAGCGATGCACACCACGCCGGGGACGTCGACGTGATGATGCCGGAGGAGAAGTTTGAAGGCATCTACAGGACGATGGCCAAGGGCGTCAACGACATGGTCCAGGGCCACATCACGGTGAAGAAAAAGGCGATGGCCTGCATTTCCGAGTTCAGCAAAGGCAACCTGGAGGCTGAACTGGAGAGGTTCCCCGGCCAAAAGGCCTTCATTAACGAGACCATCGAACGGCTGCGCGCGGCCATCAAAGCGCTGGTCGCGGATGCCAGCATGCTTTCCAAGGCGGTCGTGGAAGGCAACCTCGCGACGCGCGCCGACGCCACCCGGCACCAGGGCGGCTTCCGCAAGATCGCGCAGGATGTAAACGATATGCTGGATGCGGTGATCGGGCCATTGAACGTGATGGCGAAGTACTTTGACCAAATCTCGAAAGGGGACATCCCCGCCAAGATCGCGAACCACTACAACGGAGACTTCAGTACCATCAAGAATAGCCTGAATGCCTGCATCGATGGTTTGGGAGGTCTCCGGGAAGCCGACAACGTACTGAAAAAGATGGCTCTCAACGATTACAGCAAACGCGTTGAGGGAGCCTATGCAGGTGTTTTCGCGGAGGTTGCGCAAGCGGTCAACCTGGTCGAGGATCGAATTCATCATCTGACGGGCACACTCAAAAAAGTTTCCCAGGGAGACTTGGGAGACCTTCCTGATTACAAGAAGATCGGGCGCAGGTCCGAGCTCGACGAACTTGTGCCGTCGGTAACCGCCATGATGGAAAACGTGGGTGCGCTGGTGGCGGACGCCGAAATGCTGTCAAAGGCGGCGGCGGATGGCGAGCTAGCCACCCGCGCCGACGCCTCCAAACACCAGGGTGAATTCCGCAAGGTCGTCGCGGGAGTGAACAACACCCTCGACACCGTCATCGCCCCGCTCAAGGCGGCGGCAGAAACCGCCACGGCGCTGGCGAGTTCCTCGGAGGAGCTCAGCGCCGTGAGCCAGCAGATGAGCGCCAACGCGGAAGAGACCGCGGCCCAGTCCAACGTTGTTTCGGCAGCGGCAGAACAGGTCACCAAGAACTTACAGACGGTGGCGACGGCGACCGAAGAGATGAGCGCCAGCATCAAGGAGATCGCCAAAAACGCCAACGAATCCGCCAAAGTGTCGACTTCCGCCGTGAGGACCGCCGAAGCTACCAACGCCACGGTGGCCAAATTGGGGGAGTCCAGCGCGGAGATCGGGCAGGTGATCAAGGTCATCACTTCCATCGCGCAGCAGACGAACCTCCTCGCTTTGAACGCTACCATTGAGGCGGCACGAGCCGGAGAGGCGGGCAAAGGTTTTGCGGTGGTGGCCAACGAGGTGAAGGAATTGGCCAAGGAGACTGCCAAGGCAACCGAGGACATCGGCCGGAAAATCGAGGCGATTCAGGGTGATACCAAGGGAGCCGTGGCGGCGATTGGCGAAATAACCACCGTCATCAACCAGTTGAACGACATCTCCAACACGATCGCCAGTGCCGTCGAGGAGCAAACCGCCACCACCAATGAGATCACTCGCAACGTGCAGGAAGGCGCCAAAGGTGCTTCGCAGGTGGCGGATAATATCGTGTCCGTGGCACAGGCGGCAAAAAGTACGACGCAAGGCGCCAACGACACGCAGACAGCCGCCGGCGAACTTACCCGCATGGCAGCGGAGTTGCAGAAGGTCGTCTCCCGTTTCAGGTTTGACGACAGCCCGGGGCGAGGCAGGGTCGCCCAGCCCACAACGGCCAAACAAACTCTCCCTGTCCCAATGGCGAATCGGGGGAAAACCCCATCTGGCGCCCCCACTCGCCTCCAATAAGGTGACGGGATAAGATCCTCCACGGAGCGGGTTCAGTGAATCCGCTCCGCTTCGGGGCGGGGGGGGGAGCCTCCCCGCCCCACTTTTTCTGACCTCAAATCCATCAAGTCAGCGTCGGTGGACAAGTTTGATGCCGCAATTCCAGGACGAGAGGATGGGATGAAAAACATGGTTAAGGATGTTATTGCCCTCAGACAACGGGCAAGCCAGTTATCCAGCAGCGCCTGGGCCGAATGCAACCGAATTCACGAGGCGGAAGAACATCTGACGGACCTTGCCCGGCAGATGAGCAGGCTCGCGGACGAAACCGTTGGGGTCATGAGTGATGTCGACGCCGAATTTAATATCCCTGAGAGCGATCTTAGTGCTGCCGTCCAGACGATCGCGCTGATGGCGCAAATCCTGAAGCACATCATGGACCTCTCGGACGGGATTGAGAAAGTGGTGCAATCGCAGATGACGACAGGGCAGGATATGGCCAAAGCGGTCGCCGGTGCAGCACGGGGCAGCGCTCGCATTGCGACCCACGTCGCGGCCCTATCCCAGGCCATTAAGACGACCCGGCCCCACGCCAGCGGACAGAGCAACGTGGAGACCAAACTCGCCTCCCTGACGGGGCAGCTTCGCGAAGCTCGCGCGCACTTCTGGAGAGGTTTGCAAGACAAAACCACGGAAGGTCAGCTCGCCGCCGGGTGTTCCCTGCTCAACAAATCACCTTTCGTGAACTGACCTATCGCCATGGGAGGGAACAGAAGCGCCGTTGCGCTTACCAACCGGCCAGGCCAGCTTCCTATGCAAAACTCAAGTCACAGTCCATGGTCCACAGCCCACAGTTCATTGTAGAATCGCATTAACTTTTAACTTTCGACTTTCGACGGTAAACTGGTTCGCAGACTGTCGAGTGGAAGAAAGGACAACTAATCCCATGGCCCAACGGATCGCGGAGACGGCGGAATCCGGCACCACGCCGGGAATCAGGCTCGCCCAAGCTCTCAGGTGGCTGGCCGTTCTCACCGTGGTCCTGCTCATCGGCGGCGCGGTAAGAGCCCAGGACGATGATCGCGCCCTTGAAGACATCACCGCCAAATACCATTTCATCTCCACCGACGATACGCTGGCGATCCTCGACGAGGAGGGCAGGCTCAAGGGCTACATTGAGGTCACTCAGCCGGAAGAGGAATCCGACGACGTCCTGAATTACGACATCGTGGAAGGCTCCCACAAGAAGAACCACGTGGAATTCCGCACCAACCGGATTCATGGAAGGTTCTACCGCTTTTCGGGAACCGTGGAACGCGGCAAAGGCCATGAACCGAAGGATTCCGACTATTTCCACCTGATCGGGGACCTGGAAATCGTGACGCTCAATGCCGGCACGGGCAAGGAAGCCGTCCGCACCGTCCGCGTCTATCTGAAATCCTTCGGCAAATCGGAAAGACCGGAAGAGTGAAGCTTCCCCTACCGCCAGCCTGCGAAGCAGGCGGAAGATCGTAGCCCATAGCGCAAGCTATGGGTATAGAGTTCACCAAACAATTCACCAAGCCCCAGAGGGGCGAAAGAAGCAATCGTTGCGGCGATTTCCCCTGGGCGTCAGCCGATGGAAAACGAATTCGTGCTGATTCTAATCGAGATTTCTTTCGCCCCGCCGGGGCTTGGGAACCATGCTCATACGAGTCACCCATAGCCTGCGCTATGGGCTACGATCTTTCGCCCGCTACGCGGGCTCTCACGCGAAGGCCAGGAGCCCAATTCCTCCACCCGGCAACCTTCGCTCGTCATTAAGGGCAAATTCCATTTAAAGCAGAGTATGATAATTGGCTTCGGAGCGGCTTCGCCCGGCAGTGGGCGGGGGCGCGCAGCTCAGCCTTTAGTAAGCTGAAGAAAATCGTTGGGCGGGGCGTAGCGGCGGGTTTACCCGGCCATTTATCCTATGATCTCAACCCACGGTGGCGGCATAAAGCCGCCGCTACACCCTTTTTCATCCGCCTGTTAGAATTTGAGGATTCCTCATGGCATGGTCGTTGCGGCAAGTGATCGAAGCCCGGCAAGCGGATCAATACCGCCTGCACGGGCAGTACCTCAATACAAGCCTGGCGCGTGTGCAGGGCATCATTGGCTTCGACAAGATCTACACGCGCGGGGAAGGCGCGTATCTGTGGGACGCGGACGGCACGCGCTACCTGGATCTGCTGGCGGGGTTCAGCGTGTTCAACCTGGGGCGCGCGCACCCCACCGTGAAGCAGGCGATGCAGGATCTTCTGTCTCTTGACCGCCCCAATCTGATCAAAATGGATTGCCCCCTGTTGGCGGGCCTGCTGGCGGAGGAACTGTCAAAGCGCATGCCCGGCGGTCTGGACGCGGTCTTCTTCGCCAACTCCGGCGCCGACGCGGTTGACACTGCCCTGAAGTTTGCCCGCGCGTCCACCCGGCGTCCGCGGATAATTTACCTTGAGCACGCCTTTCATGGATTGACCCTGGGCACGCTGGGGATCAATGGCGGGGAAGAGTTTCGCAAAGGGTTTGAGCCGCTAGTGCCGGGGTGCGACGCCGTTCCCATGAACGATGTAGACGCGCTGGAAAAGCAACTGCGCGCGGGCGACGTGGCCGCCTTCATCGTGGAGCCCATCCAGGGCAAGGGAGTTTACATCCCCGCGGCCACCTATCTTCCGGAGGCCCAGCGATTGTGCCGCAAGCATGGAACGCTGTTCATCTGCGATGAAGTGCAGATGGGTATGGGGCGCACCGGCCGCTTCCTGTGCTGCGAGCATTGGGGGCTGGAACCCGACATCGTCACACTGTCAAAATCCCTGGGCGGCGGCTACGTTCCGGTCAGCGCCACCATTACGCGCCGCAAAATTCATGACGCCACCTTCAGCCGTTTGGAACGCTGCCAGGTGCATTCCACAACTTTTGGGCAGAACGAATTGGCCATGGCGGCAGGACTCGCTTCCCTTCACGTTCTCGACGAGGAACATCTGGTGGAGCGCTCGGCAACGATGGGGGAAAAACTCCTCAAGGGCCTGACTGCGCTGCAGGAACGCTATGAGATGATCGCCGACGTGCGCGGCAGGGGTTTGCTGGTGGGAATTGAATTCAAGGCGCCCCGATCACTCGCGCTGCGTGCCGCCTGGACCGCGGCGGAAGCCGCTCAAAAAGGCCTGTTCGCCCAGTTCGTGGTGATGTCATTGATGCGCGACCACCACATGCTGACCCAGGTGGCAGGCCCCGGAGTGAATATCATCAAATTCCTCCCGCCACTGATCATCGGCGAGGAAGAAGTGACGGCCATCATCACCGCCATCGATCAGGTGATGGCAGAGGCCACGGAAGTCCGCGGTCGCGTGTGGGCGCAAGGCTTGGAACTGGTTAAACATGCCCTGAGCAGATAAACCCGCCGCGCCTGTTAACCCTCATACTGTCCGCTTAAGATGTTTGGCCCCAATTTGGCTCTGTCGCCGCCACTGGTTGCAGCGATTCACCTTCCCCATGTGCGATGGGAGAGGTAATTTGAATTCACTTCCCTCGCCCCTTTGGGGGAGAGGGTGGCCCGCAACCGGCGTTCTCATCAGCCGGGGCGGGACGGGTGAGGGGGTCTCCCCACTTTGCCTAACTCACGTTGAGCGTCAGCGTCGTGCTATGACTCAAGGTGGAAGATCCCGAACCCGTGGTACCCGTCCCGTCAAAGTGTAGGTTCCGGCGGGGGTTCCGGGATCATGCGGCGTACCGCCACTTCCACCACCACCCCGCCGCCCAGTGGTTCGGGTTCCGGGCTCACGACCAGTTTCCAGTACAACACTTTGGGTGAGCTGACCCAGGTCACCGACCCCAAGGGGAACCACACCACACTTACCTATACACCGGCGGGCTTGGTGGCCTCGATAACCGACGCGCAGAGCAACACAACCACGTTCACCTATGACGGACGGGGCAACCGCCTTACTTCCACCGACGCCCTGAACCACACGACCACTTACACGTATGACTCCATGAACCGCCTGACCGTCATCACCGCGCCGGACAACTCCACCACGCAATTCGCTTACGACACCCGCGGGCGGCGCACTTCGGTGACCGATGCCAACGGCAAAGTCACTGCCTATCAATACGACGATGCCGACCGGCTGGTGGCGGTCACCGACGCCGCGTCGAACCTGACCGTTTATGGTTACGACACGGAAAACAACATGGTGGCCATCACCGACGCGTCGAACCACGAAACGCAGTTTGCCTACGACGCGCTGGGACGGGTTACGCAAGTAACCTTCCCCTCCTCGCTCAGTGAGGGTTACACTTACGACGCCATGAACAACCTGCTGTCCAAGACGGACCGCAACCAGCACGCGATAAGCTATGGCTACGACCCGCTGTACCGCCTGACCAGCAAGACCTATCCCGACTCGACGGCGGTCGGCTACACGTACGACGTGCTGAGCCGCTTGACGCAGGTCACCGACCCCTCCGGCACCTACGGCTTTACCTACGACAACCTGGGGCGACTGCTGGGCACGGGCACGCAGTATTCGTTCCTGAGCGGAACGCTTACCAACAGTTACGGCTACGACGCGGCGTCAAACCGCACTTCACTGACCACTTCGGAATCCGGAATCACGAATTATGAATACGATTCATTGAACCGCCTAACCAGCCTGACCGATTCCACCACGGGACAGTTTGGTTTTGGATATGACGATCTGGGCCGGCGGACATCGTTGACGCGACCGAACGGTGTGGATACTTCTTACAGCTACGACAATCTCTCGCGCTTGCTCAGTGTGTTGCACAATGGAGGGTATCTGCCGGGAAGCACCAGTTACGTCGTAGATGCGGCGGGGAATCGCACCAGCAAAACGGCCCTCCAGCAGGCGGACCCCAACCCTGTTTCCGTGACCTCCAATTACACTTATGACAACATCTACCAGTTGACGCAGGCCGTGGTGGGCGGCAATTTGGCGGAGAGCTATTCCTTCGACGCGGTGGGCAACCGGCTAACTTCCATCAGCCCGGCGTCGTATACCTACAACAGTTCGAACGAACTCACCTCCACGTCCGCCGCCACATACACGTATGACTATAACGGAAACACTCTAACCAAAACCGACACCAATGGGACCACCTACTACACCTGGGATTACGAGAACCGCCTCACCAGCGTCACCCTGCCGGGAACCGGTGGAACGGTGTACTTCGCATACGACCCCTTCGGCCGCAGGATTCGCAAGGCCCTCGGCAGCGCCACCACGATTTACGCCTATGACGGCACCAGCATAACTGAGGAACTGGACAGCGGAGGCAACCTGCTGGCCCACTACACGCAAGGCGCAGGCATCGACGAGCCCCTGGCCATGTACCGCGGCCTCTCCACGTCATACTTCCACGCCGATGGTCTGGGTTCGATTACTTCCCTGACGGACGGCTCTGGCCAACTCGCACCCAGCTACGTGTACGACTCATTCGGCAAGCTCACCGCTTCTACTGGAAACGTCCCGAATCCATTCCACTACACGGCCCGCGAATTCGATTCCGAAACCGGCCTCTATTATTACCGCGCGCGTTACTACGACCCTCTGGGTGGACGGTTCATATCGGAAGATCCCGTAAAGCTCCTGAGCGGCGCGAATTTCTACGTGTACGCTGCAAATTCACCCGCCACCCTGTCGGACCCGTCAGGGAAACTGATCCGGATCACGGGCAGCGCATCAGCGTGGCAGCAAGCAAGCCTCTACCTTGGTATGTCCCCCTTTGCCCTGGCAATACTTACATGGTTGCAAGATTCTTCGACTACATTCGTTGTAAACATCTCGGACACATACACCGGCGAGAATGCCGGACGAACGTACGGTCCGTACAAGGTCTTTTGGAATCCATACGAGGCGTTGTGCGTACAGAGCGGAATTCAGTCGCCTTCGATTCAGTTGTTGCACGAACTGATTCACCTTGTGCAACTCAATACAGGTCTGCCTGGTGATGAAGAGGAAGCGACGCAGTTGAGCAATTTGGCATCCGCGGAATTGGGCGAACCCAACAGAGCCACTTACGGTGACGCTATTGGAAGCCAAACATGGGCATCGCCGATCGCGGGTTCGGGTCCGAGTAGC
>JARLGN010000531.1 GCA_031292775.1 Acidobacteriota bacterium
GACCATCGCCCCCGGCGACCTGCTGCTGGATGTGCTGCGCCGCGAAGGTTATTTCGGCGTCAAGCGCGGCTGTGAGACGGGCGAGTGTGGCGCTTGCACGGTCCTGGTGAACGGCAAGCCCATAAATTCCTGCTTGATGTTCGCCGCGCAGACGGAGGGTTGCGACGTCCTAACCATTGAAGGCGTTGAACAGCATGGAATATTGGATCCGCTTCAGGAAGCTTTCCTGGAACACGGTGCGGTGCAGTGCGGGTATTGCACCCCCGGGATGATTCTCAGCGCCAAAGCATTACTCGCGGAGTACCCTGATCCCACGGAAGCGCAAGTGCGTGAAGCGTTGGCCGGAAACTTTTGCCGCTGCACGGGCTACCTTAAACCGGTTGAAGCGGTGCTTGCGGCTGCGAGGGTCTACAGGACGCAAAGGGCAAAGGCACAAGAAGGAAAAATAGGTCAAAAGGCAAAACGCAAAAGGCAAAAGTCAAAGCCGTAGGAAGGACTGCAAGAATCTTAGTGCCTTGAGTCAGCAGTTTGCTGATGAATTCAGCCCGCAGAGCGGGCGTAAGAACGTAGCCCATGGCGTAAGCCATGGGAAAGGGAGCGCTCCCTCTCCCCCATCCCCTCTCCCGCCCGTGCGGGAGAGGGGTGCCGGAGGCGGGGTGAGGGCTCTTTCCCTTTTAAGCACTCATATCGTGGCCCGGAACAGCTACAATCAAGGAGTATCCGAAGTTGACATTTCAAACGGTTTGCTGAGAGGTCCTATGCGCTTTTATTCGTTTCAGATCATCATCGAGAAAGAGCCTGAGGACGAAGGCTATTTTGCTTACAGTCCTACTGTTGCCGGCTGCTTTTCGAATGGCAAGACCATTGAAGAAACTCGGCGGAATATTCGGGAAGCCGTCGAACAACACATGACCAGTCTGATTGAGCATGGCCAACCTGTTCCGCACGACGACCGGCTTGTGCACGTTGAGGAGTTGACGGTTGGGGTTCCCGAATGAGCCGCATGCCGCAGGTTACAGCGCGGGACCTCGTCCGATTTCTTGAAAGTCAAGGATTTACGCAAGACCGTCAATCGGGAAGCCATCTGACACTCTGGCACGATGAGCGCAAAGTGTCAGTCACTGTTCCTATTCACACCGGGTGTGACATAGGCCGCGGCTTGGCGGTGCGAATTTTGAAAGACGCCGGCTTCAGCGTGGAAGAATATCTTCGGCTCCGATAAGGGATTTAGCGATGAGTTCTAATCGCTCTGTCGTCGGGAAGAATCTTCAAAAGGTGGACGGGTTCAAGCTCGTCACCGGCCGCCCGGCATTCACTGACGATATTCACATCCCCGGATTGCTGTACGGCAAGATCCTTCCCAGCCCGTACGCGCACGCCCGCATCAAGCGGATTGATACGAGCAAGGCCAAAGCACTTCCGGGCGTCCATGCTGTCCTGACCTATAAAGATGTTCCGCGAGTGCCCCACACGACTGCCGGTCAAAGCTGGCCGGAGCCTTCTCCTTACGACACCTATCTGCTCGACTCCAAGATGCGCTTTGTGGGTGACCGCGTGGCAGCCGTGGCGGCCGAGAGCCGCGCCATTGCGGAAGAGGCACTGCGGCTCATTGAAGTGGAATACGAAGTTCTGCCTACCATCCTCGAAATTGAGCAGGCCATGGTGGAAGGCGCTCCGGTAATTCACGACGAGCCGGATTCCAAGGGTATTCACGACGCGCAGCACAACCTTGCCGGATATATCCTGAAGGAAATCGGAGACGTGGAAGAGGGATTCCGCGAGTCCGACCTGGTGATCGAGCGCGAATTCCGCACCCAGCGCCAGCAGCATTGCCCCCTCGAACCGCACATCACCATCAGTTGGCTGGATTCGGACGACCGGCTGGTGATCCGCACCAGCACGCAGGTTCCCTACCACACCCGCCGCCAGGTGGCGATGATTCTTCAGATCCCCGTGCAGCGGGTGCATGTGGTCAAACCCCGCATTGGGGGCGGGTTTGGCGGCAAGCAGGAAATGTTGCTGGAAGATATCTGCGGGGCGCTTGCCCTGGCCACGCGCCGGCCGGTAAAAATCGAATACACGCGCGAAGAAGAGTTCTACATGGCGCGCAGCCGGCATCCGCAAATTTTGAACATCAAGATGGGTGTAAAGCGCGATGGGACATTGATGGCCAATAAGATGACCGTCCTCGCCACCACCGGCGCTTACGGCAGCCACGCCAATACCGTTCAGGGAAATACCGGCAGCAAAGTTCTTCCGATTTATCGCACTGCCAACATGAGGTTTGAGTGCCACGTGGTTTACACAAATACGCCGGTGGCGGGTGCGTTCCGCGGGTATGGATGTCCCCAGGGTTACTTCGCCCAGGAATCGGTTATGGACGAGATTGCGTACACGCTGGGAATGGACCCCGTTGAGCTCCGCAAGAAGGACATGATCCGTCTCGGCGATATTGACGAACTCTCCGCGCAGCTCGGCGAGGGACGCAAGGGCCTGCCGCGTCATATCAGGAGCTGCGGCCTGCCGGAATGCCTGGAGCGTGGCGCCGCGGCCATCGACTGGGTGCGGAAACGTGAGGAATATGCTGTAGCGTCGATCTCCGATCGACGGTCCGGCGGTCAGAGACCGCCGCTACACGAACCAGGCGGCCACTTGCGGCGCGGCGTGGGTGTGGCCTGCTCGATGCAAGGCAGCGGCATTGCCGGCGTGGATTGGGCCGCGGCCCTGCTGAAGCTCAATGAAGACGGCTCGTTCAATCTGCAATTCGGCGCCGCCGACCTGGGGACGGGGGCAGATACCGTTCTGGCGCAAATCGCCGCGGAAACGTTGGGCGTCACTCTGGACAAGATGATTGTCTGCTCCGGCGATACGGACTTCACGCCCTTCGACGTCGGCGCTTATGCTTCCAGCACCACGATTATTTCCGGCGGCGCGGTGAAGAAAGCGTCGGAGAAGGTGCGCGACCACCTGCTGCGCCTTGCCTCCAAAATGCTGGATGTTCCGGTTGAAAACCTGACCTGCCGCGATAATCAAGTAGTGACCAAGTGTGAGTGCGAGAAGTCGGTAAGCATGGAGAATTTGGCTCACTTCGCGATGTACAAGGAGAAAGTGCAGGTCATGGAAAACGCCTCGCACTGGAATACGGACAGCCCGCCACCCTTCTGCGCGCAGTTTGCCGAGGTGGAGGTGGATACGGAAACGGGCCACATCCGTGTGATTCATCTCGTGACGGCAGTGGACCTCGGCGTGGCCATCAATCCCATGCAGGCTGAGGGGCAGAGTGAAGGCGCTTCGGCACAAGGCCTGGGGTATGGATTGACGGAAGAGTTGGTGCTCGATGGCTCCGGCCGCGCGGTCAATCCTTCCTTCCTTGATTACAAAATGCTGGGTGCGAAAGACATGCCCAAGCTCACCACGATTTTGGTGGAGACCGATGAGCCCCTGGGGCCTTACGGAGCGAAGTCGATTTCCGAGATTCCGATCAACGCTCCCGCTCCTGCGGTGGCCAACGCGATCTTTCACGCGATCGGGGTGCGCTTCCGAAAGCTCCCCATCCGGCCGGAGGATGTGCTGCGGACGTTGCGGGAAAAGGAGTCGGCTTCACCGCAGAGGCGCTGAGAAGAGGTGTCAGGTATCAGGTGTCAGGTGTCAGAAAAAGAAGGGTAGGGCGGACATGTTTTGTATGTTCGCGTTACACCTGCTGCTTATGATCGACAACATCAGAGTGATGACGTCAATGTTTGCTGCAATCGCGCTCTCGATCTCATTTTTCCTCTGCCCAGCGTTTCCGGCTGAACATGGGCAGGGATCGGTTTGCTTTGCTCCGAGTCCCTCAACACGACCAAGCCGCTTCGCTCCAGGCGAGCTCTATAATCCGGCGACGCTTTCTGTGAGAATTGACAAAAGGCCGGTGGTCCTTTGGCCTCACAAAGAGAGCCTCAAGATTGAAGGCCTGGACATCACCCAGCGCCACCTTTTCGTAGAGCTTTCCGATGGCAAACCGCTACAGTCCTTTTGGTTCAGATTCGCTGACTTCAAGTCCACTGAACTTTGTTTTTATTTGGACGGGTACTCTCTGGTGGAGGTAAAGGGGGCCAGGGACGCTCCGTGGTGTAAGTGCAAGTGAATGGATCGAAAATTGACTACTACCTCCCCTCCTCGTCCCGGAGGGCAATCGCATGAAAGGATGTTATTTTCCCAAACAATGCCCAACGCACCAGAAGCAATCGTCAAAAATCGCTACCGCATAACGGCCCTCGCCCAAGCCTACGAGGGTGATATGGTCCGCTTTCTGCGCGACCTTGTCGCCATTCCCGCCGAGAGCAGCCATGAAAGGCCAGTGATCGAGCGCATCCACCGGGAAATGGAAAAGGTGGGCTTCGATGAGATCCGCACCGACCCCATGGGCAACCTGTTCGGGCGCATCGGATCCGGCAAGAAGATCATCATGATGGACTCGCATACTGACGCCGTGGGCGTTGGCGATCCAAAAGAGTGGGCCTGGGACCCCTACAAGGGCAAAGTCGAAGATGGATTCGTGTATGGGCGCGCCTCCAGCGATCAACGCGGCGGCATGGCCAGCTTGGTTTACGCGGGCAAGATCATCAAGGAACTCGGCCTCGAGGGAGATTACACGCTCTACGTTGTCGGCTCGGTGCAGGAGGAAGATTGCGACGGCCTGGCATGGCTCTACATTCTGAAGGAGGATGGCATCCGCGCGGATTGCGTGGTGCTGACCGAGCCCACCAACTTGCAAGTTTACCGGGGCCAGCGCGGACGCATGGAGATTGAGGTGCATTTCCGCGGCCGGTCGTGCCACGCCAGCGCTCCCGAACGCGGGGACAACCCGATTTATAAAATGACGCCCCTGGTGCGCGAGATTGAAGCGTTGAACACACGCCTGCGTGACGATGCGTTTCTCGGCAAGGGGACAATTGCGGTGACGGATATCCGCTCCATGTCGCCCTCGCTATGCGCCGTGCCCGGGGCTTGCTCCATTCATTTGGACCGGCGCCTGACCACGGGCGATACGAAGGAAAGCGCAGTGGCGGAGGTAAAAGCTCTGGCGGGCGCGCAGGGCGCGGAAGTGGAAATCCTGAGCTACGATGTGCCCAGTTACACGGGCCTTCGCTACCCGATGGAGAAGTACTATCCCACCTGGGTGCTGGAGGAAAACCATCCGCTGGTGCAGGCGGGCGTCAGCACCTATGAAGCCCTGCATGGCAAGCCGCCGGTGGTGGATAAGTGGACGTTCAGCACCAACGGCGTGGGCTCCATGGGATTGATGGGCGTGCCCACCATTGGTTTCGGGCCGGGCGAAGAAGATGTGGCGCACAGCGTGCTGGAGCGCGTGCCCATTCGCCACCTGGTGGAAGCCGCCAAGTTCTACGCGGCATTTCCACTCACGTATGTGAGTACAGTGGTTAGTGGCTAGTGGTCAGTGGTTAGCGTACAGCCCCCGCTGGCTCCGACGAACCACTTGCTGCTGTAGAGAGGTCTTTGCTATCCACTAACCACTATCCACTAACCACTTCTTATGTCCGAACTGGTCCCCATTCCCCTTCCCCTGCTGCTCCGCCGGGCGTTCCTTGAGTACGA
>JARLGN010000532.1 GCA_031292775.1 Acidobacteriota bacterium
TCCACACGCAATCCAGTCCTCGCTTCCAGATGCTGCGCGAGCATCTCGCCCAGGATCACCTGTTCGGTGAAGTTCTTGGATCCGATTACGAGCGTCCGCTGCCTCTTTGGGCCGCAGGCTGGGAGAAATAAGACGGCGAGGAGAAAGCCGAAGACCACCGGGGAAATGCGTTGGATCATGTCTGACTCATTCCCAACTTCTTCAATCGCCGCAAAGAAAAGGCTCACCACCGAGGCACAGAGACTACCGAGAAGGGCCCTTCTGTTTATGCGAGTGGGGATTACGGTTCCTTGTTCCTGCCCCATGGTTTTTGTGCGCGTTCGTCCTCCGTGCCCTCTGTGTCTCTGTGGTGAAATCCTTCTTGAGTTTCCGCTGACATCTGCGCTGTTCCAGTAGTCGGCCATATTCAGTGCGCGTAGGTGAGCTTGCGTTCCACCAGTCCCAGGAGCAGGTCCAGCAGCAGCGCCAATAGAGCGGCGGGGATGGCGCCCGCGAGAATCACTCGGTTATCCACCATTGCCACGCCGCGAAAGATGAATTCACCCAGGCCCCCGGCGCCGATAGCGGCAGCAATGGTTGCCACTCCCACGGTGATGACGGTGGCTACGCGCACGCCCGCCAGGATGACCCCCATCGCAAGTGGCAGCTCAACCTGAAAAAGCACCTGCCCGTCCGTCATGCCCATGCCGCGCGCGGCTTCACGTACGCCTGGGTCAACACCGAGGATTCCCGTGTAGGTGTTGCGAATCACGGGCAATAGCGCGTAGAGCGTCAACGCCGTAATGGCCAGCCGGTCCGCGCGTTCGCCCAGCCAGGGAGCCGGCAGCAGGAAGCCGAAGAGCGCCAGGCTGGGAATGGTCTGCACGATATTTGCCGCGCCGATAACAGGTTTGCTCAGTGCCCGCCGCCGCGTGAGCAGAATTCCCAGGGGCAGGCCCACCGCTATTGCCAGCAGCATGGAACTCCCCACCAACCATAGGTGCTCCAGCGTGAGTTGGAGGATTTGGCCCTGGTTTTTGATGAAGAAGCTAAGCGTAGACATCCGCGACCTCGAATCATAAATTTGAATTCGCATCGCCCGCGCGGTACGCCGCAACGTAGGTGGCCGCGATGGGGTCAGGAGCATGCAAAAATTCGCCGGGCGTGTAGATGCCAACCAATCTTCCCTCTTCCAGAAGCGCGATGCGTGTGCCCAGCAACAAGGCTTCGCGCACGTCGTGGGTCACAAAGACGATGGTCTTCTTGAGCCGCTCCTGGAGCGCCCGAAACTCACGCTGGATTTCCACCCGGGTCAGAGGGTCGAGCGCCCCGAAGGGCTCGTCCATCAGCAGGAAAGGCGGATCTCCCGCCAGGGCCCGCGCCACTCCCACGCGCTGCCGCTGCCCGCCGGAAAGCTCGCGCGGATAGCGCGAAAGAAACCGCTCCGGCGGCAAGCCCACCAGTGCGAGCATCTCGTGAACCCGCGCGCGGATTTTCTCGGGCGCCCAACGCTCCAGTTGGGGCACCAAGCCAATGTTGCGTTCCACGGTGAAATGCGGGAAGAGTCCTGCTTCCTGGATGACATAACCGATGCTCCGGCGCAGGCGAATGGGATCCCAATCGAGCGTCGAGCGCCCTTCCACACGGACTTCCCCCGTGCTCGGTTCCAACATGCGGTTGATGAGCTTGAGCGTGGTGGTCTTGCCGGACCCGCTGCGGCCGAGGAGCGTGAGGGTCTCGCCGCGGCGCACACTCAGGCTCAAATCCGAAAGGAGCAGGTGCTCATTCGCCAGGCGGAAAGATACGCGGCGGAACTCAATGACGGTTTCTTGCGCTTCGTTCATGGGAGTGCCGGGATGTAGAGGAGCACGGGTAGCGCGGACCTGTTCTGTAGGTCGGCGGCCTTTCGTTGGCAATCAGGGGACGAGCCGGGGACTTACAAAACAGGTCCGCACTACGCGTCTCGGGTTCGGGAGCGAGAGTCTGGGGAAGAACCGCAGACCTCAAAGGCGGAGGTCTGCGCTACACTTCCTTCTCCGCTAAACGGCGAAGAAGAGATTTTCCGCGAACGCCCACTCGTCATCCACCCATTGTGCCGCGCACTCGAACCCGGTGCGGACGGCCATCGCCGGGGCCTCGTGCCGTCCATACTTGTGGCAGCTCTCGGTCCAGATGGTTTCATCGCGCCGGAGCGTCGTGCGGAGATTTGCTCCTTCGATGGAGACGGTCTGGTTTTCCACCGAGCGGAGATGCATCTCGATGCGCCGCTGCCGGGCATTATAGTGCGCCACGTGCTCAAATTGTGAGAAGTCGAAGTCACCACCGAGTTCCCGGTTGATGCGGGCCAGCAGGTTACGATTGAACACCGCCGTCACGCCGAGCGGGTCGTCATAGGCGGGAATAAGCTGGGCCAGGGGTTTTTCCAGATCCGTGCCGAGCAACAGCGCGTCGCCAGGCTTGAGATCGCTGCGAATCTTGCGCAGGAAGTCCTCGCCCGGCCCACGATCGAAGTTGCCGATTGAACTTCCCAGGAAAAGCACCACCACTCCATCGCCGGGTCTGCGGCGAGCCACTGCCCGGCTCAAGCCATCCAGGTATTCGGTCTCAAATCCCACAATGCTGACGTGCGCAAGGTCATTGAGCTCACGCTCACAGTTCTCCAGCGCCGTCGAGGATATCTCAATGGGACAGTAAGTTGTCGGCCGATGGCGGGTAAGGGCTTCCAGTATCCGGCGCGTCTTCTTCCCGCTGCCGCTGCCGAGCTCAACGACCATGCCATGCGTAGGGAGGTGCGCAGCAATGGCCTCCGAGTGGCGCAGCAGAATTCTCTCTTCCGCCCTCGTCAGCCCGTATTCGGGAATCTTGGTGATCAATTCAAACAGGGCGCTGCCGATATCGTCGTAAAGATACTTTGACGGCAACTCCTTTTGACCGGCTCGCCCCAACCCCTCCCGCACGTCTTCCGCGAATGAGTTGACAACCTCGGTTGGACCGCCACGGATCAGCATATCGCCTCCATTCAGTTACTCACACAACGAAAGGCCGCGTAAACGAACGGATAGTGCGGTTGGAACCAGTTACGGAACGAGGGTCGCAGCATGCACGCCGCGGTGCGCGGCGAGCCGCCTTTCATCACATAATGCTTTCCGTCAAAGAAATTTGCCGAGTAGCCGCGGTAGAAGGGGAAAGGCTCGAAGCCGGGGAAGGGAGCAAAGAGGGTGGAGGTCCATTCCCAGCCGTTGCCGAGCGTATCTTCCAGCCCAAAAGCGCTGCGGCCGCCGGGATAGGTCCCTACCGCTACCGGATCCCATCGCCTGAAATCGAAGTTGCCGTGGCCGGCATCCGGAGGCGCGTCACCCCAGGGATACTCGCGCTCCACACCTTCCGGAGTCCCGTAAGCGGCGCGATGGAACTGGGCTTCAGTGGGAAGAGACTTGCCCACAAAACGCGCATACGCAGAAGCCTCCGCTTGGCTGACATACACCGGCCAGTCGATTGGCAAGGGGATTTCTTCAAACATGGTCTGATGGAACCACGAGCCTTGGCGCTTGCGCCAAAAAAGCGGATGGCCGATGTTCTGTTCTTTGATCCATTTCCAATCCGCGTCGCTCCAGAAACTTTGATCGTCGTATCCACCCGCGCGCATGAACTGGAGAAACTCGCCATTCGTCACTTTGTAAGCGTCAATCGCGAAGGCCGGTACTTGCACCGAATGAATCTCAAACTCGTTGTCCCAGCCAAACGTCTCACGCCCCCGCGGAATCCCCAGCGTCGCAGAACCTGCCGGGATATCGATCATCCGGGCAGCGATGGGCGGCCCGGGCTGAGGGGAGCCCACGGGGCGATAGCTGCCCGGCGCAATCTTCCGCTTGATTGGCAACTGGTGCAGCATATAGGCCAGGGTTTCCGCATGCATCAGCCGATGTTCAATCGCCACGTTCAAGATGACTTCTTCTGGGTATTGCCCGCGGCCCGCCGAGGCCGGTGAAGAGTCATCGAGAATGCGATCAAGTTCTTCGCGGACGCGAAGGTTATAGGCGTCGATCTCCGGGAGGCGAGGCCAGTCGGAGGGCTGGTCGGATGGCAGGCCGCCACCCACAGGATCGATGCCGAATGCAAAGAGGCGGTCGAATTCCTGATGAGCAGGTCCGAGGCCCCGCGCCTGGCCCGCGATCAAATTCCAGTCGAAGGCCTCAAGGTGGCCGATGTAGAAGACAATTCGGTGCCTCTCCGGAATGGGACGGTCATACAGCGCGTCTGTGCGCACCCGGCGAAGCAAGTCATCGGTCACCAATCGCGATTCCGCCAAGCGCACCAACAGTTGGTTACGGTTATCCAGTTGGGTTGCCGTCGCATTCATTTTGCGATTCCTCCTTTTAATGCCGCCCTCACATCAGCACCGGCCCGGCACTCACGGGAACGGCTCAATCATGAACTCGTCGACGTAGCACCATCCCCAGTCCTCCCCCGGCTCAAGGGATCGCATAATGGGGTGTTTGGTTTTTCGAAAGTGCTTCGTGGCGTGCCGGTTCTTCGAGGAGTCGCAGCAGCCGACGTGGCCACAAGTCTCACAGAGGCGCAGATGAACCCA
>JARLGN010000071.1 GCA_031292775.1 Acidobacteriota bacterium
GGTCAGCAATCGGTCGGCAAGGATCTGCTGGATCTCATCGCGGCGGGTGAACCACGTTGAGGGGTCGCGGTAGGCCTCGATGGACGTGCATCCGATCAGACGGCCCACCTTTACCAGATCACCCATGGCCAGGGCGATGTAACCATCCTGGGTAGAGTAGACGCCATAGGGCGCGGCGAGGTAGGCATGGGCGCCGGAACGCTTGCTCCGCTGGGGCAGAAGCCCGCCATCCCCCAAGTGCGTGGTGATAACTTCAAACTGGAAATCGATGATCGACTCCAGCAGGCTGACCTGCACAAGCGCGCCCTCTTGGGTCTTGGACCGGCGGATCAGCGCGGCCAGAATCCCTTGCACAAAATGCGTGCCGCAGAGAATGTCAACGATGGCCAACCCCATCGGCACCGGGCCTTGATCCGCGTTACCGCTGAGCCAAGTCAGGCCCGAAAGCGATTGAAGCAGCAAATCCTGGCCGGGCTTGTCTTTCCATGGACCGTCCTGCCCATAGCCGGTCACTTCACCATAGACGATGCGCGGGTTCAGATGATGGATAGAGTCCCAATCGAGGCCAATCTTAGCCATAACTCCCGGGCGGAAGTTGTGGGTCATTACGTCCGCACGGGCAATGAGTCGTTTTACGGTGGCCAAATCGTCCGGATTCTTCAAGTCGGCGGCAAAGCTCTCTTTATTCCTGTTGATGGTATGAAACACCAGACTATCGCTGTCGACGAAAAGGTTCTTGATGGCGATCTGCCGGCCGCCCTCGCCGGTCCGGGGCCGCTCGATCTTAATGACGCGCGCACCGAGGTCCGCCAGCCGCAATCCCGCTGACGGCGCGGCCATGTACTGGGCGAATTCCAGAACCGTCAGGCCTTCCAGTGGCCTCATTGCAGAATCTCCTTTTGCGAATTCTGGTAGAGCGCGTTCAGGTTCGCCAGCACCGCCCGCTCGTCGCCGCCGTTCTGCATGTAATCACGAATCGGGTCGCCCGCGCGGTCCTGGAAATAGATGTATCCGGGGTAGCGGGGCCGCAGAAATGCCCGATCGAGAGCCGGCAGCGTGTTGAGGAAATGGTTGCAGCACGCCGCGTTGACGCGGTCGTCCAGCCAGGCGGAACGATGGCCGGGTTGTCCGCCACTATGGTAATAGAGCGTTCGCTGGCAAACTGGATCCGCGACGAAAGCAGCATAATCTAAGGCGGCCTTGACCTCTTTGCACCGGGAAGATATCGCGAGGCCCGCGCCGCCCAGCGTGGTGCGGCACCGTCGGCCGTCGATCTCCACCATTTCGCCAAACTCCAGCCGCCTGTGCGCGTAACCAGGCCGCGAGTAGTTGCTGTACCCGTAAGCAAAGGGGCAATAGGCGTAGCGGTCAGTAAGCGTCATCGCCTCGTAGATTCCCACGGGGTTAAGATTCCAGAAGGCCGGATCGAGCGCAAGGGCCAGCTCCCGCAGCATCCCCAGTGCCCGGACGCCGACCTGTTGAGAAACCACCCAATCCTCTCCCTGGCAGACGTCTTCACCCAGCGTGGAGCAGACCATGTAGAAGTTCATCAACGTGTCCACCGCGATGCCCGGCATCAGCAAGTTGCCGCGACGCGCGAGATTAAGCACGTCATCCCACTTTCGCGGCAGATCGTCAGCAGGAAGCAGGTCAGGCCGCCGTGAGGCAACCGGCGCGGCGGCGTCAATCGCCAAGGCCCATTGGTGATCGTGAAAGCAGTAACTCCGGTGCGACGGTCCCACGGAATTCGCCGCTTGCTCAGCCAGGAATGACGCAGGCAGATGCTCATCGAGAGGCAGAAGCAAGTTCGATGCGGAAGCGAACCCCGCCCACGGGTGGTCGATCACCATCAGGTCGTAACGCTCGGCCAGCTTATCAATCGCCTGGTCAGCGAACTGCTGCAGCGACCGTTTCTCCCAGATGATTTCCACGCCGGGATTCAACTCTCCGAAGCGCTGTGCCGAGGCCACCATTGGAACGTACCCCCGGGTATGATTCCACGTCATGCCACGCAAGCGAACCAACTCCGCTCGATCTGCCATTTGACCAGGTTCCTTAGGATCACCCCAGTGACTGCCGGCGCCGGACCTCCTCAATGTGGTCCTTTATCGCCTCTCGCATCGGACGCAACAGGCATCCCAACTCCCTACGAATCCGCTGATCGTCCATCCGGTAGATGAAGGGTGAATTCTGCTTGTCAGGGCTGAAGCTAATTTGCGCGTCCGGCAGCAACTCACGCACCAAGGCCGCCAACTCCGGCGCAGTAAGCGTATGCCCTCCGGTGTTGTAGGTACGGTAGGCCAATGAAGGCTTGACGGAAAGCTGGTAGATCTCTTCCGCCAGATCCGCGACATAGATATAAGAATTCGAATCGCTCTCCGGAAACGGAAGCGTCACAGGCAGTCCTTGTGCGGGCAGGCTGGCGAAGTCACTCGCCCACGCCGTCGTGCCGCGCTTTCTCCCGTGCCCGAAAACTACCGGAGGGCGTATCGAGACAATGGGGATTCCATACCGCGCTTCGTACTTGGCGGCCAGGTGCTCATTCAGCAGCTTGGTGAGCGAGTAATTCAGCGCGTGGTCCCGTGGGGAGCAGAAATCGTCTTCATTCACCGGGCGGTCGCCGTAAACCGCCTGGCTCTTTCCGTACACCGATTCCGAACTCGTAAACACGATTCGCTTGACACCGTGGGCGCAGGCTTCGGCAAACAGATTCGCTGCTCCCAGCGCGTTGACCCGCATGGCGGCGGGCGGATCAGCCTCCGACTCAGCCCCCATCATATAGGCCAGATGGACGGCATGGTCGATGTGCGGGTGGTTTTTGAATACTGCGGCAACTTCCTGGCGATCACCCACGTCGCCCGTGATCACCTCGACGTCCGATGAAAACAGGTGCATGACTTCCCGGTCGGGGGATCGGTCAAAGCACACGACCCGCTCTCCATGCCGGAGCAAACACCAAACCACGTTCGACCCTATGAACCCTGTACCACCCGTCACCAGGAAACTCATATTGCGGTATGCCTTCCTCCCCGCCGCGGTAAATCCGGCAAACATCATTCTCGCCAGATTTTCGCGGCCGAATTCATTTTGTCCAAGTAATCATCCTCCCGCAAAGTCGGAGGCATTGCGGTGGTTGGCCCCTCAAAGGGGCACTGGACTTTGGCCTTTAACTAGAGAAAAACGTTGGTGCACTTTTTTGTTGCAGAAGAACCGGAATTTTGGTATCTAGTAATATGACTAGACATCCAAGGGAGGTTCTTCTTATGGGATTCCCCACCAAGGTCCAGCTCATCAAGCGCCAAGCCAGCGAGCAGTGGTACATCAACTTTCCTTCCGCCCTGGCCCAAGCCATGGAGTTCTCCCGCGGCGAAACCGTCGAGTGGTTTGTCGA
>JARLGN010000533.1 GCA_031292775.1 Acidobacteriota bacterium
CCAACTTGCCGCTGCCGGCTTTGAGATTGAAATTCGCATTATCAAGACCACAGGCGACAAGCTGCAGGCCGTGGCGCCCAGCGAACCGTTACCTGCATCCATGGCGCAGACCGTCGCGGAGGCTGGGAGCAAAGGCCTGTTCATCAAGGAAATTGAGGAAGCGTTGCTGGCAAGGGAGATCGATGTGGCCGTGCACAGCTTAAAGGACCTGCCCACCGTCCAACCCGAGGGCCTCAGCCTTGGCGCCGTCCCGCTCCGTGAAGATGCGCGCGATGTTTTCATCACACCGAACGGGCAATCGCTCGCAGACCTTCCTATCGGAGGACGCGTTGCCACCAGCAGTTTGCGCCGGCAGACACAACTGCGCGCCTTTCGGCCCGATCTGGTTTACGTTGCGATTCGGGGGAACCTGGACACGCGGCTGCGCAAGCTCGAACGCGGCGAGTGTGAAGCATTGGTGCTGGCAGCAGCCGGTGTGCATCGCCTGGGCCTAACCCAACGGATTACGAGCTATTTCAGCCACGACCAGATGTGCCCAGCGGTCGGCCAGGGGGCGTTGGGAATTGAAATCCGCTCTGACGATGCGCTTGCACGCGAGGCGGTGACGCGCCTTGATCACGTGCCGACACATCAGGCTGTTCGCGCCGAGCGCGCTGTACTGCGACGCCTCGGCGGCGGTTGTCAGGTGCCGATCGCTGCGCACGCTGAAGTTGCAGGAAGCGGTTTACAATTACAGGGGCTGGTCGCGAACCTGGACGGGACGAAGGTGATCCGCGCCCACGCGAAGGGTTCCGCGTCTGACCCGGAAGACCTCGGCGCAGCAGTGGCGGAAGACCTGCTCCGCCAGGGCGCGAGAGAAATACTCGACGCGCTCGACGAGACGAAACGCTGACTCGGTAGGTGAGATCGAAATCCGAAACTGGAAAGTCGAAAATCGGCCCGAGTTTCAATTTTCGTTCTTCTGTGGCCAGCCGCCACGGACAACTGACGACGGAAAACTGAGCATGGCACCCGGCAAAGTCTATCTGGTTGGCGCAGGCCCTGGCGATCCGGGGCTTCTGACCCTCAAGGGCAAGCAAGTTCTTGAGCGTGCCGACTGCATTGTTTACGACTTCCTGGTGAATAGAGATTTGCTGCGCCTGGCGCGGGCGGACGCTGAACGGATCGCAATAGGCAGGCGGGGCGCAGGTGATCGGATACGGCAGAGCGACATTACCCAAATACTTATCGACCGCGCGCGCGAAGGCAAGTTGGTGTGCCGCTTGAAAGGTGGCGACCCCTACGTATTCGGGCGCGGAGGGGAAGAGGCGCAAGCGCTCGCGAATGCCGGCATTACATTTGAAATTGTTCCGGGCGTTTCGGCGGGGCACGCCGTACCTGCCTATGCAGGGATTCCCGTAACGCATCGTGACATTACTTCTACTGTTACATTTATCGCCGGACATGAGGACCCCGAAAAGGAGTCCTCGCGCCTTGACTGGTCGCAACTGGGAACATGCCCCGGCACGCTGGTCTTTTTTATGGCCGTAAGAAATCTGCCGCGCATTACCCAAGCCTTGATTGAGCATGGACGCGACCCGGCAACACCCGCTGCTGTCATCCATTGGGGCAGCCTGCCGGACCAGAAAGTGGCGGAGGGAACACTGGGTGATATTGCTGACAAGGCCGCAGAGATCACTTCGCCCGCCATCACCGTGATAGGTGACGTGGTGAAATTGCGGGGTCAACTGAATTGGTTTGAACACCTGCCGCTGTTCGGCAAGCGTATTGCCATTACTCGCGCGCGCGACCAGGCCGGCGTATTACGCGATGATCTGACCGCTTTGGGAGCGGAAGTTATCGAGATTCCCACTATTGAGATCCGGCCGCCCGACTCGTGGGAGCCTCTTGATGCCGCCATTCGCAGGCTGGAAGAGTTTCAGTACCTGCTCGTGACGTCGGCGAATGGAGTGCGAAACTTCCTGGCGCGGCTCGCAGTTTCAGGACGCGATGTGCGCGCATTAAAAGGAATTACCATCGGCGCCATTGGACCGGCAACGGCGGCGGAATTTGCGCGCACGGGCGTGAAAGTGGATCTATTGCCGACGGAGTATGTGGCAGAGGGGCTGCTCGCAGCGCTCGGTGACCGTGATCTGAGGGGCATAGCGTTTCTGATTCCCCGGGCGCGGGTGGCGCGCGACCTGGTGCCCAGGGTTCTCGAAGAGCGGGGAGCTCGCGTGGAGGTAGTGGAAGCTTACCAAACGGTCATGCCGGAAATTCCCCCGGAAGAACTCACCCGCCTGCTCACCCCGCCGCCGGATGCCATTACGTTCACCAGTTCATCAACCGCAACCAATTTCGCAAAACTGATGGGCGAAGACCGCCTTGCGGAAACCCTGCGTGGCGCCGCCATCGCCTCCATCGGCCCCATTACATCCCAAGCCCTTCGCAAGCTCGGCCTCACCGTCACGCTGGAAGCGCCGGTATCCACGATGGCAGGGCTGACGAGTGTACTGCGGGAATTTTTTTCCAGAGGCTGAAAGTAAACTCCCGGTAGTCAGTTGTCCGTGACGCGGGGTCAGCGAAAGCGGAAAATCAAACCTGCGAATTCGAAGCCCGCTACGCTTCTCGATTTTCGAGCTTCGGTTTTCCACCTTTACAGGTTCAGCAATTCGCGCAGTTTGCGGGTTTGGGCGCGGCTGACGGGAATTTCCGTCTGCTTGCGGTCTTCCATTTTGAGCTGGTAGGAACTCTTGAACCAGGGAACCACTTCCTTGATGTGGTTCACGTTCACGAGGTAGGAGCGGTGTACGCGCCAAAAGACCGCAGGATCAAGGGTTGCCTGGAGTTCTTCCACGGTGCGGAAGTTGGACTGACCTTCCAGCTCGCGTGTAACGATGCTGATGACGCCGTCTTCAATGCTGGCGTAAATGACTTCGTTTGAGTCCACCAGGAAAAGCCGGTTGCCGCTTTTGATCACCAATTTGCCCTTTTGCACCACCGGGCGCTGCTCCACCATCTGCACCAATCGATCGAGCTTCTGATTGGTGTTGTCAGAAGTCTCCAACATGCGGCGCACTTTTGTGATGGCTTTCTCCAGCCGCGGCTTGGCGACCGGCTTCAAGATATAATCAATGGCATTTACTTCAAAGGCTTGCACGGCGTACTGGTCATAAGCTGTAGCAAAAATGAAAAACGGCAGGTGCGCTTTCTTTTCCAACAGGCGCTTGATGACGCCAAAACCATCAATTCCGGGCATTTGCACATCAAGAAAGACCAGGTGCGGATTGAGTTCGCGCACCAGGCTCACGGCTTCAACGCCGTTCTTCCCCTGGCCCACCACTTCGACGTCAGGAAAACTCTTGAGCAGGAATGCCAACTCATCGCGAGCTGGCTGTTCATCGTCAACAATCAACGCCGTGATCTTCATACGGATAAAGTTCCCTTCTCCAGCTTCAAGCGCGGGCAGCACACGTCGCGACGATCTGTCCCTACCCGTCATTATAGCCGACGTTGGACCTGCCGAGAACCCATGTCGCACCGTTCAGACCAACTGCAAACACGCACCGTCCGCTGGATAGAGTCAAGGCTGCCGACCCCTTTTCCCCAAGAGTACTAGTACGCCTGTACTGTTGATATTGATTATAAACTCCTCATAATTCAACCATGCGGCAATACATTGAGGAGATGATGCTCCTGACAAGGCATCCAGCATGGGTGCGGAACATTATAGCGGTGCGCATATTCAGGCATCACAACCCGAAACAGACATATAGTCCGCAAATGGATAATTTTTATTGGGGTATTGATGCAATTCGTACTTGTCAGAATAAGGAAACCCTTATACACTCCCTTCCCCAGGGGATAGTTGCTCGCGCCACGGTATTAGTTAGGGAGCCTGGTTACAGAAGCGCCAAATCGAAAACGGCTCCCACGCCACCAAAACAAAATGCTATGAAGACGCGGAAGGTGTGTCTCTGCGCTTCGAGAAATCATCAGCCTGTCGTTCCGGCTCGGAGTGAGGTTGTGGCCCGCGAAGGTGAGAAGGCATCAGGTTGCGGGTCTTCGGGATCCTCCGGCCAGGGGTACTCCATTGGCGATAAGCGTCATTTTAGTTGCGCATCCATGGATGTTATTAGCAATGTTAGAACACGCTTTTTTCAGGTGATATGATCTTGATCCGAAATGTAAGGCACTGCCTAAAATGGGTTTTCGTCTTCGGCCTGAGCACTCTGGTGATGCTCCTGGCGCTGCCTGCTGGTATGGAAGGCCAAACGGCCACGCAGACATTGCAAGCTGTCATCTCCCCCCTTGGGTTGCTCTACAACTTCTCCAACACCGTTACCCTTACCAAGACGGGAACCGTTTTCAACACCTTCACCGGCAGCCTTACTTTCAACTACCGCGCGCGCACCACCCAAAGCTCGGGGACAGGAAACATTACCGTCAAGGCCACGTCGGATTTCTCGCCAGCCGGTGGCCCGTCCATTGGAACTCCCCCGACGGCCAGCGATAAACTGACGTTCACGTGTGCCAGCGCGTCGTTGGGCACTCCCTGCTCGGGCACTCAGACGGTAAGCCTCGCCACCGCAGCCACCGTCCTGACGATCCCCGCAACATCATGCACGGGTGGCGGAGGAGCTTGCAGCAGCACTGACCCCAACACCGAAACCGTCAATTTTAGTCTGACGAACGATCCAAAGTACAAAACCGGATCGTATTCGGCGACTTTGACTTTTACGATTAGCGCAGCTTAGGAGCGCGTCCACAGGATGATGTTTATGAAGAGAACGTTGTTTCTGGTAGCAATCGCCCTGGCCCTCACGACCCCATTTGCCAAGGCCCAGTTGGGTGCCGGTAGCGGAACCACAACTATTTCCGTTACGGTCGGGGCCGAGGCAGCTCTAACGGTAACCTCATCTACAAGCCTCACCAGCACCGGGAGCAACTTCGGCAACTACACCAGCGCCACTCCCACGACCGTAACCTATTTTGTACGAACCACCCAGTCGACCGGAAGCGGTTCCATCACGCTGAAGGTCACGGCCGATTTCAGCCCGGCTAATGGCCCCTCTGTCGGAACTCCGCCGACCGCCGGCGACACGCTCAAATACACCTGCGGGGCCACCGGGGCGGCGACAGCATGTAGCGGCAGCCAAACCGCTTCCACTAGTGCCTCAACACCTTTAGCGACGTTTGGCGCCGACGCGCATACTGACACGGCGGGTTCAACCGCCACAACCACTTGGACCCTGACGAACGATCCCAAGTACAAGACCGGGACGTACAACGCGACTGTAACTTACACAATTAG
>JARLGN010000534.1 GCA_031292775.1 Acidobacteriota bacterium
GCGGCGTTCCGAAGTGCACCGCGCAATTCGCAACGCAGCCAGCTCTTCTCCACTCTCATCCTGCGGCCTGCCTAATTCACCACTGGTCAACCTCCACGCCCGAGGAAGTGGGCGCGTGTGAAGGAGGTCGCCATGTTCCAGATGATTGACGAGCGTGCAGTACAGCCTGAGGACCGCAAGATGCTGCTTTACAAGGTCGGCATCTTTATTGTGGCCATCGGCGCCGTTGGTGGTGTACTGTTTCTATGCCTGCGGTCCCTGATGTAAATTGCGATTAACGTCGATTGACCGGAAACTGCTCTTTGACGAGCCGCAAGGCTTCGGTGTGGTTGTGTATGCGCGCTTCCAACTGCGCGTCCTCCACGGCCTGGAGGATGGACTTATAAATCGGTCCGGGTGCGTAGCCTTGGGCAATCAGATCGTCGCCGGACAATAGGGGCACGGGTTTAACATCTTCCTTCGGCGTCTCTTCCAGCATCCTCCGCGTCATCTCGTAGTTTGTCAAATTTCCATGACTCGATAGACAGTCCAGCCGGTGCAGTTCCAGGTGTTCTTCAAACCCTTCCATACGGATAAAGCGGAGTTGCGTGGAGCGCTTCATGTTGGGGAAATCCTTGAAGCGCAAGTGATGGCGAACCAACTCCGCGATGCGTTCGGCTTCACGTTTGGAGATTCGCAGACGGCCACAGATCTCTTCCGCCATCTTCGCGCCAACTTCCACGTGGGTGTCAAACCGAATGCGCTCGCGGATGGTAAAAGTTGGCGGCTTGCCGACATCGTGCAGAAGCACACCCAAGGCCAGCGTGGAAGTCGGCTGCCTCAATCCCTCAAGCATCATCAACGTGTGAATCCACACGTCGCCCTCGGGGTGGAATTGTGGTGGTTGCTGCACGCCTTGCAGGCGCTTGATTTCCGGTAATACTTCAACGAGAAGACCAGCCTGGTCCAGCAACTCAAATCCAGTCCGCGCGGGCCCCTCAGTGAGGATCTTCACAATCTCGTCGCGCATGCGTTCTGCGCTCACCGCATGAATCTGCGGAGCCAACTGGCGGATTGCTGCGAGCACGGCTGCGTCCAGCTTGAAACCAAGGCGTGCCGTGAAGCGCACCGCGCGCAGCATTCGTAGACGGTCTTCACTGAAGCGGTCAACGGGGTCGCCGATTGTCCGCAGGCGGTGGGCCCGGATGTCAGCCTGCCCCCCCACATAATCGAGCACCTGGTCACTCAGCGGGTCGTAGAGCAGGCCGTTGACGGTGAAGTCCCGCCGCTGCACATCTTCCTGCGGAGTCTGGGCGTAACGAACTTCCCGCGGGTGCCGCCCATCCGTATAAACTCCATCACTTCGGAAGGTCGCCACCTCGACGTTCCCTGCTTCATGCGGAACGATGACCACCCCGAATTGGGCGCCCACGGTGAGCGCGTCGGGAAAAATCTCCACCACCTGAGTGGGGGTTGCGCCCGTGGTGACGTCATAATCCTTGGGCTCGCGGCCCATCACCATATCACGCACACATCCGCCCACCAGATAGGCCGGAAACCCTTCCGACCTCAACCGGCTCACGATTCGCGTTGCCGCTTCGCGTTTGGCATCCATAAGGACCGCCTATCTCCGGCTGGAGATCGCGGACGAAGACGCGCTGGCTTGGGTGATATGTTCCTTTTGCATCAGGTCGCGATAGAAGTGTCCGGCTATTTCCGCCGCGTGCGGGCCATACATCATTCTTCCGCCGCGCAGCAATACCACGGTCACATACCTGGGTTGGAGGTCGCCCACGTAAGATGCAAACCAGCCCAGGCGTGCGCCGTTCTCACTGCACGTCCCGGTTTTTCCCAGAATGGAAAAGTCCGGATCGTAGGCTGAACGGCCCGTGCCATAAAGCACGGTTCCCGCCAGGCCGTTGCGAATTTGCGGAATGTATTCAGCAAGGTTTTCAAGGCGGCGCCGCACGACAGGTTGAAATGCCGCCAGCTCTTCCTGGGTCCGTGGATATTGCAGCGCGTAGAGTGTTCCGCCATTGGCAATCGTGGAAATTACCGCGGCCAACTGCAAGGCTGTCACTTCTATGTCAGTACCGCAGTAAGCGAGGAATCCCACGCCGCCCTGCTTGGGGGGAGCAGGGGGGTAGCGGCCGGCAGACTCGCCTGGAATATCCAACCCGGCTTTTTCGCCGTAGCCGAACTCGTGCGCGTATTCGGTGATGCGCTTGAATCCGAGCATCTCGCCCAGATTATGGAAGAAGACGTTGTTCGAGCGGGCCAGGGCATCGGTAACGTCAACGCGTGTGTGGTTGCCAACATAAAGTTTGGTGGTGGGAGTAATGATGCCTTCCCGCAATGCCGCCAGCGCCACAACGGGCTTGAACGTCGAGCACGGGGTGAAGCCGCTGGAGAGCGCCAGCTTCTGGTTTACGATACTCAAAATGCGGCCGGTATTCGGGTCTACTACCACCATGCTGCCGCTTATCTTCCCCAGTGCTTCGACTGCCGCTTGCCGCACAACGGGATCATCACCTGTGGGATCGTCGCCAGCGCCACAACGGGCTTGAACGTCGAGCACGGGGTGAAGCCGCTGGAGAGCGCCAGCTTCTGGTTTACGATGCTCAAGATGCGGCCGGTATTCGGGTCCACGACCACCATGCTGCCGCTTATCTTCCCCAGTGCTTCGACGGCCGCTTGCCGCACGACGGGATCATCACCTGTGGGATCGTCACCAGCGCCGGGATTCGCATAGGAACTCCGCTGCCAGGGGTCCCGCGCCACCCGCGGGTGGTGCGTGCCGCGGTGCGTCGTGGCAACCCGGCGGTGGGTGGTGGTTTTCGCAGTGGTGGAATGCCTGGGAGGGGCGGTGGAAGAAGTGTCAGGGTTGCCCGCTCCGCCATTGGGCGCCGCGGCGGAAGCAAACTTCATCCCCAACAACGTCACTGTTGCCAAGGCCAGGATGGCAAGTCGTTTTAAGAATTTGTTCACTGATCTCCTTCGTTGAATGGTTGACCTTAACCCTCACTCCGCTTTCCGCTGGCGTCAGAACGTAGAAGAAGGTCACTTATATGAGTGTGCAGGGAACGGCAATAGATTCCCGTTCCCCCTGTACCTTTATTTCTTGCTGCGAGGAGCAGCCGTACCCTCCACGTTACCGGCTGCCGCGGCGGCTGATTGCTCGTGGTTGTCGGGGAGCTTCAGCGCGGCTCGCACCTGGCCCTCTATCTTCTTACAGATATCGGCATTGTCGCGGAGGAAGTGCCGGGCGTTTTCCCTGCCCTGCCCGATGCGCTCGCCTCCGTAGGAAAACCACGACCCGCTCTTCTCAAGGATGTTGTTCTCAGCGGCGATATCAATCAGGTCGCCCTCTTTTGAAATCCCCTCGCCATATAGAATATCAAATTCCGCCTCCCGAAAGGGAGCGGCCATTTTGTTTTTGACGATTTTCACTTTGGTCCGGTTGCCCACCACGCGGTCGCCATCCTTGATGGAGGCGATGCGGCGGATATCCACGCGGACTGAGGCATAAAACTTCAGCGCGCGGCCGCCCGTGGTGGTTTCAGGATTGCCAAACATCACCCCGATTTTCTCGCGAATCTGGTTGATGAAAATCATGCAGGTTTTCGATTTGGCAACGATGGCGGCAAGCTTGCGCATCGCCTGCGACATCAGCCGCGCGTGCAGTCCGGGAAGAGAATCGCCCATGTCACCATCAAGTTCGGCCTTGGGGACGAGCGCCGCAACAGAGTCGATCACCAGCACATCGACGGCATTCGAGCGCACCAGCGACTCGGCGATTTCCAGCGCCTGCTCGCCGTAGTCGGGCTGCGAAACCAGCAGGTTGTCAATGTCCACCCCCAGCTTTTTGGCGTAGGCTGCGTCCATGGCATGCTCGGCGTCAATGTAGGCCGCCATCCCACCGCGTTTCTGCGCTTCGGCTACCACGTGCAGCGCGATGGTGGTCTTACCGCTTGACTCAGGGCCGAAAATCTCCACCACCCTGCCGCGCGGCATTCCGCCCACACCCAGCGCGGCGTCAAAGGAAATTGAACCCGTGGGGATAATGTCCACCGGCACCAGGGCGCTCTTGGAGCCCAAACGCATGATGGAGCCTTTGCCAAAATCCTTCTCAATCTGTAGCAGGGCCAGATCAATGGCCCGGTTCTTTTCAGTTCTTTCTTCCGGCATGCTTGTCTCCGTCAATTCTAGGAATCTTGTCTGCCAACCACACTTGTTATTATCGTCGGTTCAGCTTGGTCACATGAAGGAATCTTAATGCAACCATTGGGTACCATGTAGCGCAGAGTTGTTCTGCCTTTTGGAACTACTCTGCGGCTTTTCATTATTTCACAACATTCTCACAATACTATTACCGACCTAAGAACCACAGAATAGGGCAAAGTACGCCCAACTCTGCGCTACCCACTATCCGAGGTGGTAATCTGAGAGGAACTGAGCAGCTTGCCGAGTTTGCACCTGAACTCCTTCTGTCCTCCCTGTGCCGGAGTATTGATCATGTCTATGTTGAGAACACGCACGCGGCGATTTCGTAAGTCCGCTGCACAGACATTGTACACCGGGGCACCGATCAGAATGACTGGCACATTTCGATCGTCGCACAGTGCGTGCAGTTTGTCTTTAAGTCGAGGAAGTGAACTGCCTATAAGCTTTTCCTTCATCTTGGTTGTTGCGTTTCCTGGCATCGGCTCATCAACGGCGTCGATGAGGTAGAATCCGTCCTGCTTGAATTGCTCCAAGAATTTTGCCTTGCGGTTCCGAACTTCCTTAGCATCAAATCGGGGTCTGCGGTTACCAATACGTTCGACGAATTTTGCTTTCTTCGGATACAGAACTTTCATCATTTCGAGAAAAAGCGTGTCACCTTTCTCCACGGGCACGAAGTAAAAAAACCGCCCGGAATCATTGGCTGGCGGGGCTTCAGCGATGAAGAGGACTTTGATTTGGTCCGGACGGTAGCGTCGTCTTTCCAGCCAGCGTTTGAGCGACCGCGGGCCTTCGCACGATGGCCTGCCCCCAATCAGGCTATCAACACTGAGATCCTCGTCGAGGTCAGGCCAGTGTATGCCTTCCCCACTGGCAATCAGCCGCCAGTTGTTTCGCTCACGGGGACTTCCATGGAGGAGTCGGGGGTACCGCACGAGCGGAGCCGACACCGCTCGACCGTCGGAAAGATCGACAGCCACAGAATTGTCAGTCACTGTTACTTGCAGCGCCTTCACATCTTCATTTTAGTTCATGCCGCTCGCCAAGCGCCACGAAAGATTATTGATCCCCATCATCAAGCCGGGAACTACCTTGCAAACATGCCATTAGATGGCAGATTTGCAAGGTAATTCCGCCTACCGCTTTCTTCATCGGGTACTTATAAAATCCCCGCCCAATCTTGCAACCCAGCCACCCGGCGGCGACCCTCCTTGAATTCTGGTCACCGCCTGTACAAAATGCAAGGATCGCCCGTCTGTAAACCAGTTCTGCCTTCTGGCCAGTGCCCGCCGCGTTATGCCTGTTGCCTACCGCCTTCCGCATACTGCTTACTGCCTACTGCTTTCTGCCTTCCGCCTTCCGCCTACTGCCGGGGATACGTATAGAACCCCCGCCCGGTCTTGCACCCCAGCCAGTTGGCGGCGACCATCTTCTCCAGCAGCGGGCAGGGGCGGTACTTCGAGTCGTGGAAGCTTTCGTAAAGGACCATCATGATGTCCCGGCAAACGTCCAATCCGATCAGATCAGCGAGTTCCAGCGGCCCCATGGGATGGTTCATACCCAGCTTCATCACGTTGTCGATGCCTTGGGCGTCGGCCACGCCTTCCATCAGGCAGAAAACCGCCTCGTTGATCATGGGCATCAGCACGCGATTGGAAACGAATCCCGGAAAGTCGTTCACGCGCACCGGAGTCTTTCCGGCGGAAGCGGCCAGCGCAATGGCTGTTTCAACGGTTTCGGGCGAAGTTTGCAAGCCCGGCACAACTTCCACCAGTTTCATTACCGGCACGGGATTGAAGAAATGCAGTCCCACGAATTTCGCGGGCCGGCCCGTCGCAGCAGCGAGACGCGTGATGGAAATCGAAGAGGTGTTGCTGGCAAAGATCGTCTCCGGGCGGCAGTGCGGCTCCAGCGAGCGGAAGACCGCAGCCTTCACGTCGAACTTTTCCGTCGCCGCCTCGATGATAATGTCGGCGGCGGCCAAATCCGCCGCCACCGTTGTCGTCTTCAGCCGCGTTACCGCCTGCTGGCGCTGATCTTCAGTAAGGCGCTCCTTTTCCACATCGCGCGCCAACCCGTTGATGATCCGCTTCATTCCCGCATCAACAAAGGCCTGCGAAGTATCGAGCAACAACACGTTATGCCCGGCGCGAAGCATCACATGGGCAATTCCATGCCCCATCTGGCCCGCGCCGACTACTCCAATGGTGGACATTGAGTGATTTAGTGATTTAGCGAATGGTTGATTTTCCATTTGAGTCATGAGTGCGCCCCCAATTTATTGGTTGTACGATTGAGTGCTTGACGGTGCAGCGTAGCGACGCGGAGCCGCAGCCAAGCTGCATGTCGCTGGCGAAGTGACCCCTCCCCCGTCCCGATGCATCGGGACACCCGCTCCCCCCGGAGAGGGCCGATTAGTTTCCCACCTTCTCCCGGGGGAGAAGGTGCTGAGGTACGAAGCGGATGAGGGGTTTCTTGGATCGAAGCTGCGCGCAAACCTATGATCATCGTGAAATTCCGTACCAAAGCCGCCCCGCAAATACTATTTACGGCAAATTGTCCTTCCAAATCCGCAATTTTCTGCAAAATCCGCGTCAGTTTGACGTAAATGTCCGACTTTTCGTGGGACAATGTGTCATGATTTCGTTTGTTTTCATACACATTCCAGCTTCGAACGTCATAAACTAACATCTTTTTTTTGAGCCAGTCTCCGTAAGTGACTTTTTGTTTGTTTAGGGTGCGGCGGAATGGCCACGATGGGCGGAGGTTGGAGCCTTGCTGGCTCGGCATGGGCATTGCCTTTCATCCCCAGGCACGGTCTTGGCTAGTAAGTATACACACACAGCTAGCCTTTGGCAAGAACAAAGTGAGGCAGAATGGCGCATCAGACCCGTTTTGTAAAGGTCGGCGGTCGTCCCCCGATTACCAACGAAATGCCGCGGACCTACCAAACAGGCGCTACACTTGCTTCCATCGCACCCCGGCGTTTGGCGCCCAGTTCGCCTAGATACTATTTGGGCCGCGCAAAAGTTCGCCCGCTATAGGTAACAAGGGTCCAGAAGCGATTGCTGGCTGCCGGAAACGAGGTTCGAACTCCGTACGTGGACGGGAACCAGCCCGCCCCGCGAGACCCCGTCACGATATTAATAAGCAGTTGCTGAACGGTTCGTTTCTGCTCGCGGAATGGTCCCACTTCATCGACAGGGTCCGTCGCTGGAAAATCTCCGGCGAAGCCACGTAAGGACGGGTTCATATCCCGCTCCAACGTCATCCAGAGGACGTTGTCGGCTGCCATCAACTCCGTTCGAGGTGATTTGAACTCCGGCAACCGGCGGTCCAGCCAAGCTGGAGGCTTCTCTCCCTTCTTACGGATCAGAACGACCTTGCCTGAGACCAAAACTTGGAATGTATCCGCAGAACCCAAGATCTTCTGCACAACCTCGCCCAGCGTATTCTGATTTGCCTCGACCCGGACCTCCCTGCTTAGGTCATTGCCTGAGAACTCGATCCCAAAACACACACCTTCATCGTGCCCAAGCCAGAACAGGGCGTCCAGCACGGTCGTCTTTCCAATGCTGAAGTGGCTGATTGGGCGCGAAAGCAGAGTAGTCGCCTCGCCACCTTCTGCCGGAAGTTGGACAGCCAACAAGATCAACACCGCTAAACCGATCCTGACGCCTGATCTTACTGGCACTTGATAGCCCTTCTATGCCTGGTTGGCGCAACGATCTATCAGGACGTCGGTCCCCGATTCCTAACTAAAAGCCGCGGACCTGGCAATCAGGTCCGCGCTACACTTGCTACACGACCTTGAAACCTCCTGATTCCTTGCAGAACTCTTGGAATCTGACGAGCCATTCGTAGCTTGTCGAGTAGAAGTCTATCGCGTCAATCTCTTCGAGTTTCGTCACGGGTGTGATGGTCACATTCTTTTTCGGGCTGGAAGAAACCGTTAAGTCGGCCAGAATCCGCTGGCCGGGTTGCATGGCTGCAAGTTTTCGCTCAATGACGGCGGCTATGCGACGGGCCAGCTCCGCATCCACGTGTCCGCCACAACCATTTGCCCCCAATCGTTCGTAGTTTTCGCTGCTGACCAAATTCTCAGCTCGCAAAAGCTCAAGTGTCGGGCGCCAGGTCCAAGCGTTGACCTGAATGTCTTCACCGTGATTTGGAACGAGAATGAATGACATGTGCCTCTTCGCTACGCGGATCGAGTCCCAACTGCGTCATCATGGGAATGGCTTGAACGGAGAATTAACTCTCCAAGGCCTGCTGGACCCCTTCCGGGCTGCGGGCGATGACCGTTAGATAGGCTTGTGTTGGCTGATCGGGAGTGGCACGCCCCTGTTCCCAATCGCGTAGCGTGCCAAGGGGAATATGATACCGGGCGGCGAATTGCCCCTGTGTCAAACCCAAAGCGCGGCGAATAACCTTTATCTGCGGCGTTCGTCTCATGCGCTTGAGGTCGGCTGGGGTCAAGGGGCGTGCATCAGGATCGGCAAGCGCAGCACGTTCAATAGCGACTTGCGTCATTGGACGAAATCCCTTGCGGTTCTTACTGGAAGTGAGCTTCCTGCTCATGCTTTGTCGCCCTCCAGGCCGATATTATACGGGTGCAGCGCAATGCGGGTGCAGCGCGATTGACATCAAGTCCGCAAGCTTCTAAACTGGCAAGCATGGAAGTTTACTTTACTCCTCATACCGAAGCGCAGCTCAAGGAATTTGCTGCCCGCAAAGGCAAGGACGCCGCGCAGGTGGTGGAAGAGACGGTCAGCAACATGCTCGAACGGCAGACGCGCTTCGTCGAAGGCGTAAAGCAGGGCATCGCGTCCGCCGGTCGCGGCGACCTGATCGATCATGAGGAAGTGGTCAGCCGCATCGACCGGCTCTTCGAGTCGTGACCCGCATCCGGTGGACAACCGAAGCCGCCAGCCAGCTTGAGGGCATTGTTAAACACATCCTAAAGGACAACCCCGAGGCTGCCCGTAAGGTCGCCCGTGCGATTCTTGACCGTATCGCGGACCTGAAGCATTTCCCCCGCCTTGGCCGCCCCGGCGAGGAAGTCGAAGGAACCAGAGAACTGCAAAGCCCGCCTTACGTTATCGTTTACCGTCTTAAGGATGACGTAGCTGAGATCCTGTACATCTGGCATGGCGCGCAGGATTGGCGCTAACGAAAAGCCGCGGACCTACCAAACAGGTCCGCGCTACGCTTGCTTCCTGGGCGAATTTCAAATTTCGATTTTCGAGTTTCGCCTTGTCATCAAATTGCCAAATCACGTAGTTGCCAGCCAGATCGCTCCACCGCGAGCGCCACGGCATTCCCTCCGCCGAGGCACAACGCGGCCACCCCGCGCGTGGCGTTGAGCCGGGCCAATTCGTAGAGCAGTGTGACGAGGACACGCGCGCCGGAGGCTCCGATAGGATGGCCCAGCGCCACGGCGCCGCCATTCACATTGGTCTTGGCGGGGTCGAGTCCCAGTTCTTGTATCACAGCGATCGCCTGGACGGAGAAGGCTTCATTCAATTCGAACAGGTCCACGTCCTCGGTTTTCCAGTTGAGCTTTTTGAGCAATCTGCGCACGGCTTCCACAGGCGCCATCATGACCCACTTGGGCTCAACGCCGCTCACC
>JARLGN010000535.1 GCA_031292775.1 Acidobacteriota bacterium
ATCAACGGAATCGGAAGTCTCGAATTTCCCGGCCAGCACTCGCACCTTCGCTTCATCCGCGATGTCGAGGTTCACGTTGGCGGAGGCATGATCCTTCAGGCGGGTTGCACCAGGGTAAATGGGTAAACCCAGGTTTGCTTCGTTCAAATCATGATTGACTTCCACCGATCCCAAGGGCGTGTTGATGGAAACCTCTTTGTTGCCGCCCGCGTGATTCACATTGACGTGGACGGCACTCGAAAGGAGGTGCAGGCCCACCCAAACGCCCAAACTGCCCACTATGACGATCAACGCGAGGAGCAGGAGGGCGATTGCGACAAGGTTGCCGCGGCTTCCGGGCGGCTGTGGGGGCGCGGGCGGACGCGGAGGTTGAGGGTTTGTGGCCATGGCAGGGATCTCCTTTTTATCTTGCTGCATATATTTACGCTTTCGCACGCTGCCAAGTTCCAAGCATATTACGACGGGGACGCAAACCGGGAGTATTAACCGTTCAGAGGAAGAGTGGAGCAGGCTGCACACGCTGCTACAGGGGGGCGAAGACGGGGATTTTCTGGCAGTCAACCCTTGACGTGCTGACGCCGCCTCAGCGGGCTTTCAGCGATCGCCAAGCTACGATCGCGGAGCTTTTCGAGAAGCTTGAGTTTCTCGGAAAAGGAGAGCGCTTGAAGCCGTTGGCGCATGGCGCGTTTGCTTTCCAGGACCTTTTGCATCCAAGGGCTCATGGATTACCCCCAAGGAATTTGACTCCAAATTGCTCCCATTTCGCAAGGAGTCCGTGCCTTTGGAGTATTGAACCGAGCTTATCAGCGTCCAGAACTCCGGATTCCACAAACTGCAGGATGCGGGTGAAATCTTTGGGGCGGGCGGTCCTTAGGCCAATTGCGACCAGATGCTCGGCCGCGATCACCCAGGTGGGGGTCCCTTCTACTTCAGTTTCGACGGCCTGCTGCAGTGCTTCACGGTCCAGATCGTCGCTGGGAGGGAGAAACTGCACGGGCCATCCCTCGATGACCAGGTATTCTTTCTCGGCCTGGTATCCGCGCAAAGTCAGGTAATCGTAAATCGGCGACAGCGTAAGCAAGGGGCTTCCAGGTGAGTTTTCCAAGGACACAAAAATATCAATATCGAGAGTCGCTGAGGGTTCAAGGTAAAAGGTCGCTCCCACCGCGCCACCAATGGCGTATTTGCCGATGGCCCCGTCCACTTGCATCTGATTGATGACATCAAGAGTAGCCTTCATCGCATACCTTTCTAACCGTTTATACCCACGTTTATCCAAGCTGACAAGCTCCAAGAATTTACAACCTTCCATTGCGGGGCTTTACAGGCTGCGGAGAACCCGTTTGTGCTGTCATGGTCAACACCAACCTGGATCGGCACCACCCATTTCAGACCACCCCGTCGCTCGGAGCGCCACCCCTCCTCATCTGAGGAGGGGAGCCCTTAAGAAGAAACTCCCCTCCTGATTCAGGAGGGGTGGTGCCTTGGGCACCGGGGTGGTTACCAGTTTTGGGCGGCGCTACAAGGGCGGGCACCGTTCGCCAGACGCCGTACACCTTTCGGCCCTGCATGGCAGAGGCTCGACCCAAGATTTGCTTGACGATGCTGCGGTGCGCGTGGTTTATTCGGAAATTCAGCGCGCATCTTCCAAGCCACAGGAAAGGACTTCGACGTGAACCGAACAAGAGTCGGGCTGGTTGGCATGGTGTGTGTCATTGGGCTGTCTTTGGGCAGCAGGCTACATGCCCAAACCAGATCGCAATCATCCGAGGTCACCTCAGAGCAGCGGCTCCAGTGGTTTCAGCACGACAAGTTTGGTTTGTTCATTCACTTTGGCCCGTATTCCGCCCTGGCGGGCGAATGGAATGGCCAGCGCATGCCGATGGGCAGTGGCGCGGAATGGATCATGCAGCGGTTCAATATTCCGGTGAAGGATTACCGCGAGATGGCGCGGCATTTTAATCCGGCGAAATTCAATGCCGACGCGTGGGTGGGTTTGGCCAAGGCCACGGGGATGAAGTACCTGGTGTTCACGGCGAAACATCACGATGGTTTTGCCATGTACCGCTCGCAGGTCAGCGATTACAACATTGTGGATTGGACGCCTTTCAAACGCGACATCCTTAAAGAACTAGCCATTGCCTGCCGGAAGCAAGGCATCCGGTTGTGCATTTACTACTCCCAACGCGAAGATTGGGATGATCCCGATGGGTACGGAAACAACTGGGACTACGACCGCTCCAAGAAAAACCTGGATCGCTACCTGGAAATGAAATCGAAGCCGCAGCTCCACGAGTTGCTGACAAGGTACGGCCCCATGGGGCTGGTCTGGTTTGACCGTGGCCTGGACACGCGTGGGCAGGCGGAAGACTTTGTGGAACTGGTTCGCGACCTGCAACCCCGCTGCCTCGTCAATGGCCGTGTGGGCAGCTACGGTCAGGATTTGATGGGGGACTACCAGGATATGGGCGATCGCGGGATGCCGGTTGGCGGAATTGAAGAGCCTTGGGAAACGCCGCAAATCCTCAACGATACCTGGGGATACAGCAAGTTTGACCAGGAATGGAAGCCCCCCTCGGTGGTGATTCACCTTCTGGTGGAAACGGTCAGCAAGGGCGGCAATTACCTGCTCAATGTGGGCCCCAAGGGTGATGGCACCATGCCCGCGCCTGCCGTGGCAATACTTCATAAAGTCGGCGTCTGGATGCAACAAAACGGAGAGAGTATCTATGGAACCACCGCCAGCCCCCTGCCTGAATACACCTGGGGGCGCACGACGGTCAAGGGATACAAGGTTTATCTGCACGTTTTCAACTGGCCGGCGGACAATGTGCTGCGCGTTTCGCATTTAGGGAACAATCAGGTAAAGGCTGCGTACCTGCTAGCTCGGCCGGCAGAGAAGTTGGTTATCCGCCACGAACATGGGGTCGTCCTGTTGCCGCTGCCCGCCCGGATTCCGGATGTGAATGACACGGTGGTGGTTCTGGAAATGGCCGGGCCGCTCAAGGTGGATCCGCCTCTGGTGACCGTGGGTAGCGACGCACCTTACCACCTGGATTACATGAATGGCATTACGGCGGGAAAGGCGGTGAAGCGTTTTAATCGCAAGGGAAACTTCTTCATTTCCAAATGGACTGGCCCGGATGACTCCATTACGTGGCATCTTTTTGTAAGCCAGACAGGAAGCTACAAAGTGCACATCAAGTACGCGGCCCGGGAAGAGTGGCAAGGAAGCAAATACTCGCTGACCGTTGGGTCGCAGACGCTTGCCTGCGTGGTGCAGAAAACGGGCGAAGATTTTGATTACAAGACGGTGGACCTTGGAACCGTTTCGCTTCCTCATGCGGGCCCGGTAACGGTTCGAATCCAGCCGGCGGGCAGTTATGAACACGATTTGATGCAATTTCAGTCGCTGGATCTTGATCCGGCATATTAAGAGCTTATCCGTAAATAGATATCGTCTGGCGCCAACAGATCATGGCCGCAGCCAAGGCCAACAGCGCGACGTAGGCTGCTTCGGTTTTTTCAAAACTCACTAACAGCTTGCGAAAGCGGTTGAGCCAAGAGTGGGTTC
>JARLGN010000536.1 GCA_031292775.1 Acidobacteriota bacterium
CCCCGGCTGATGAAAACGCCGATTGCGGGCCACCCTCTCCCCCAAGGGGGCGAGGGCAGTGAATTTCCTCGATCTCCGCTGGAAACAGGTTGTCTCAACCGCCAGCGTGAGAAAACCCCCAGCTTCCCCGCATCGCGAGCGCTTGTGCTGCACCTCATTCCCAACCTGACGCGATCTGTTTTGGACACGAGTGCCGCTACCTCATGCCCGACCCCGTTTTCACCCAGGCTCTTAAGGGACTTTTTCTGAATCCCCGTGCGTGCTATGATGGCAGGAGAAAATTGGCTAGAGTCCCAAACGTAGAGTCTTTCTGGTGCCACTGATGGATGGGGTTTCCACAGATCAATCACTCCGGCGACGGAGCCTCCGTATTGTCATGCGGGTGCCACTCTATGTCAGCCCGGTGAATGCCCCCGCAACCGACGAATGGGAATCCGTGGAAACGCTGGTTGTCAGCCTGCACGGCGGGATGATTCGCAGCCGCCACCAATTTCCCATTGGCACAACCCTGGATATTCGCATGCGGAACAAGCAGCGCTTTACTCGTGGCCGGGTTGTCTGGACGGCCGCCGGGGAGAGAGAACGTGCTTACGAAGTGGGCTTTGAAATACTGGAGCCCCCGGGGTTTTGGGAGATTAATTTTCCGAAGGACAGGTGGTCTGAGAAGCAGCAAGCTTCTTTCCCTCACAGTTGAACGGGAACCCACGGTCAACCCTGCCAAAGGGTATTATCTTGCCGGTGCGTGACTTCATGAGGAATTATCACCACCACGGACATGCTGGATTTCCTTCTCCAATTGTTAAGGGAAAAAGAACTCGACCTGCCGGGGCAGGAAGCATGAGACGGCCGGAAGGCTCGCCGCATTGGGTGAAGCCCCTTGGGAGCGCCCTGGTCCGTGCCCTGATTCTGGCGTTCATTTGTGCGTTTGCCGGCGCCTCCTTGCCAGCCAAGGACAAGCTCCCGGTGCAATACAAGATCTCCACGCCCACGCTGCCGGATTTTTCCGCGCTTGAGTGGATGCAAGGGCGATGGACCGGCAAGACTGCGCCCAACAGCCCCTCCGGCGAAGTGCAACTCTCAGTCAATCCCGACCTGGAGAAACATTTTCTGGTTTTCCGCGGCGAAGTCTCCCTTGCGGCGACTCCCACCGTTCCGGCCGTCAAGGAATCCTGGCTGGGAATCCTGAGCGCCAGCCCCGAGGGGAGAGGATTCCGCCTGCAAATATTCTCCAGCACCGGATTCATCACACGCTATCAAATGACGGTGGACGACGCCGAGATTCATCTGAACCCTGAGGGTGGCGACACCCCTCCGCCGGGATGGCTCTTTCGCAGGGCATGGGTGCGGGTAGGGCCTGACGAGTTCAGCGAGGTGGTACAGGCTGCTCCACCGGGCAAAGCGTTCTTTGATTACTATGCCGCCAAACTCTCGCGCGTTCCACCGGCGGCAAAAACTACCCCCACCCCCTGAACGAGCGCAGGGCGAAAAGAAAGTGTATTATTTTGGCAGCCGGATTTGGGGCTGATCCGTCGCGTCGGGGCGGTGGATAGCTGTCTAAATTTATCTGTAAAACTCTCCAGGAGAAAGTTCCATGTCCAAAGCGAAGAAGATTGCTCTTGTTTTGGTGATTGTACTGGTACTCGTCGTCGTGGGGTTGGCCATCGTTATCCCCATGCTCCTTGATGTTAACCGCTACCGGCCGCAGGTAATGGCGCAGATTCAAGCGGAAACCGGCAAACCCGTGCAAATCGGACACCTGGCGCTTACCATCCTTCCGCAAGTCGCCATTCGCGTGGATGACTTCTCCTTGGGCAATCCCAGCGGTTTCCCCACGGGCGATTTTGTAAAAGCCAAAAAGATATACGCCGTGGTCAATGCTTCCGCCCTGCTGCACCACAAGGTGGAAATAACTTCCCTGGAGCTTGACGACCTGGGCCTCAACATGTTGGAGGACACTCACGGCAAGTGGAATTTTGAGAACCCGCCGGCCAAAGCTGAAACACCCGCGCCCGAGCCGCAGGGAGGTAACAGCGCGTCGTTCACGCTCGGCGTCATCTCCAGGCTGACCGTAGTGCGAGGGCAGTTTGCGGCGGCAAGCCTGCTGGCTTCGGGAACGCCCGGCCCCGCGCTGATGGACATTCGGGGTGCCTCCATCGATTTGAGCGACGTGAATCTGAACGCCATGACCACCGCCTCGCTAAGCCGGCCCACATCCGCGCCCAGCGCGCTTGCAGCCCTGGCGGGGCTATTCAACACAACGGTGTACGCCGCAGATCCCACCGGACCGGAGGTGGCGCAGGGAACCCTTAAGGCCGACGCGGCACAGTTTGGCCCACTCTCCATCACCAAGTTCAAATCCAAGTTCCGGCTCTTTCCCAAGCAAGCCTTCTTTGATGATCTGGATTTGAAATGCTATGGCGGCGGCGTTACGGGAAATCTCTCCCTGGACTTCGGAGGCGCGAATCTGGCTTACGGCGTCGATGCCAAGATTAAAGGCGTGAACGTTGCAGAGTTTCTAGCCGCCTTCCCCCAAGCCAAAGGTATGATGACCGGGACGCTGGATGGTTCCGCCAAGATGAAGGGCATGGTCAGTAATGCTCCCGATCCTCTGGCGGGCGTCAACGGCTCCGGCCAGGCAAGCATCCGCAACGGGAAAATGCCCAGCTTGCAACTGGGCAGCAATCTGCGAACCTTGGCGAAGATTGCCGGCGTCGGCCCCGCCAATGGCGACCCCTCGTCGTTCTCTTCCCTGTCCGCCGATTTCCGGATTGCCGACGCCAGGCTTTCAAGCAACAAGATCACACTGGTGGGTAATGGCGTGGATGTGGACGGCTCCGGCAGCATGACCATGGCGGGCGAAGGATCGCTGGATTACCAGGGTAATGGCAGTCTCGCCGCCGGTGGCAACAATCCGCTAACCGGTGTTTTGGCAGGCCTTTCTGGCGCCACTTATGCCAATGGTAAGATGACGTTTCCTTTCACCGTCGGTGGGACGTTCGCAAAGCCCAAGTTCTCCCTGAAAGGCGGAGGGGCAGGACAGGCCGGAGCGATTCCGGCTAGTGTGCAGCAACCAGCCCAAATAGTGCGTGGCCTTTCGGGAATGTTCAAGAAGAAGAAACAGCAGTGAGGCTTCGCGCCACAATGAGTTATGATGGCAAATGAGGGCGCCCCTCCCCATGGGGGCACTGGGGCGTCTCTTGCCCAAGGGCTTTCAATTACAAACAGGTATTCTTAATGACCCAATCGTTGGAAAACGTCCATGTTACACAGGCCGCAGCGCGGCTTGAAAACGTCCGCTATGCCATTCGCGACATGGCGGTGCTGGCCGAGCAACTGGCGCGGGAAGGCAAGACCATCCTGTACCTCAACATCGGCGATCCGCTCATCTTCGACTTCCGCACGCCGCCCCACCTTATTGATGCCGTGGAAAAAGCCATGCGCGATGGCTGCAACGGTTACGCCCCCTCGCTGGGCATTCCCCAAGCCGTGGAGGCTGTTCGGGCGGAAGCCGAACGCATTGGAATTGGCAACATTCAAAGTGTTTTTCTGACTGCGGGCGTAAGCGAAGCCCTGGACATTTGCCTGACAGCGCTGGTGAACGCAGGGGAGAATGTCCTGACGCCCAGCCCTGAGTATCCCCTCTACTCGGCGGTGCTCGCCAAACTCGGCACACAGCCTAATCCTTATCTGCTCGACGAGCAGAATAATTGGGAGCCCGACCTGGCGGACATCGCCCGCAAGATCAATTCCAGGACGCGCGCCATCCTGGTCAGTAATCCCAACAACCCCACGGGCGCGGTTTACTCCCGCCAGACATTGGAGGGCATCGTTGAACTTGCCCGTCGGCACAACCTGGTTATCTTCGCGGACGAAATTTACAATAAGCTGATTCTGGACGACGAGCCGCACGCCTCGCTCGCCACCTTGGCATCCGACGTCCCCATAGTGACCTTCAATGGACTTTCCAAGAGCTACCTCGTTCCCGGATGGCGGGTGGGTTGGGGAGTAGTCAGCGGCGAAGCGGCGGCCGTGAAGCCCTACCTTGATGGGATTCACCAATTGCTGCGCGCGCGGCTGTGCTCAAACCATCCGCAGCAATTTGCCGTGCGCCCGGCACTGGAAGGCCCCCAGGATCACTTGACCGAGGTTCGAAGCAAGCTGCGCGCCCGTCGCGACCTTACCGTTGCCGCCTGCCGCGCAACGCCCCACGTGAGTTGCGTCGCACCGCGCGGAGCGTTTTACGCCTTTCCTAAAATCGATATTCCTGACAGCGACGAGCAGTTTGTAAAGAAGTTGCTGGCGGAAAAACACGTGCTCATGGTGCATGGCACAGGCTTTGGCCAAGCTCCGGGAACCAAGCATGTCCGCATCGTGTTCCTTCCCGATGAGGCCACACTGACGCGCGCTTACGACGGGATGCGAGCCTTCATCATGGAGCACTACGCCTGACAGGTACACCCTTGTGAGTGAGGATACGCCCAATCCCGGCACAACCCCGCCTGAGGATTCCCACTCCTCCCCGGAGTTTCCCAACCAATTTTGTCCGGTCTGCTCCAGCCGCCTGGAATCCCA
>JARLGN010000537.1 GCA_031292775.1 Acidobacteriota bacterium
ACTGGGGTAAAGTCCGTGACCCACGTCTTCACCGGACGGGACGTTTTCGCTTTTGTCGAACGCTGGGGCGGATGGATTTCGCTGGCTGCATTCGCCATTATCGCCCATGTGCTGATTCGGATTCCGGTGGATAAAGCCACAAGCCCGAAAGAGTAAAGCGGGCGGGCCTTCGACCATCAGCCGGTGCCTTCGGTAAAAGCAAAAAGAGCCCGCTGCCATCTGCAACGGAGCCCTTTTGCCGTCTCACGATCGAGACGTTCGCTACTCTTCAGATTGCCCTGTCGAAATCGGCCGTCACATGCCCTCTGCCACCGAGACGTTGTAAGTTCGAACCGGCTCGCTGGCCTGCGAATGTGGCTTTGTCGGCGGCGATGAGTCGCGTTCCGATGGAGCGGGCTTCGGCCCGAAACGGTGCCACTGGCCGTCGCTCATGGAAGCGTTGTAAGTCCGCACCGGCTCGCCGGCAGAAGACGGTGGCACAGTTCCAGGCGAAGCGGCCCGCATTGCTGGAGCGGGCTGAGGGCCGAAGTGATGCCATTGCCCGTCTCCCAGGTATGCCGTGCGCGTCACCGGTGAAGTGGACGTTTGAGGATAGGGCTCCGGTGAAGCATAACTTTGGGAATACTCTGCCGGGTCTGGTCCGGCTGAAACGGGGCTGGGTGCGTAAGAAACCGGCCCATAGCCTGAAATACGACAGTCGTAAGGGCCATAGGGGTAGCACGGGTTGGACGTGTAGTTGGGATAGTAGGAATAGTCTGGATAGTACGAATAGTAGGGATACCCCCACCCTCCGTAATAGCCATAATACGCTCCGGGCCAATAGGCCCACGGCCACCAGCCGAAGCCATATCCACGGCCCCAACCGCCCCGGTAGCCATAACCGCGTCCATATCCCCTGCCGCCATAGCCGCCTCGGAAGCCACCACCCATGCCTCCGCGAAAGCCGCCGCCATAGCCACCTCGGAAGCCTCCGCCGGAACCGCCATGGAAGCCACCGCCTCCACCGTGGAATCCACCACCACCACTTCTGCCTCCACCTCCGCCGTGTCCACCGCCACCGCGTTGGGCCCAGGCGTTAGTGCTGGCAGCGCCGAGAGCAATTGCCAGCGACAATAAAACGATATGCAATTTGCGCATATGCCCCTCCTACACCCAAAGCGTAGCACTCTCGGCGGCGCGAAACAAGCGGACTTCCCCGGTGCCGCAAGTAGTCCAAGCGCCATTTCTCTCCGGCGAGATTCTGCGGTCGGGCCACGGGGATCGATGAGAAAATTTCGGCTTTTTCAGCGACGTGCAGCCCGCGCGAAATGATCGTATCCGCGGGTTTCGATGGAGATTGTCTTGCCGTTTGGAGTGACCATGTCAAGCCCCGTTGCCGCACGGATTTCGCCGATACCGTGGATGGGAATTCTGCCAAAGTGGCGGGGGATCTCTGCGGACTTGGCTGCTGATACGGTGAAGAGCAACTGGTAGTCTTCTCCACCGTGAAGCGCCAATGCTAGAGCGTCTTCAGCATCGAGATGGGGAGCGGCAGGGATTCTATTGGCGAACAGATTCGCTCCGATCCCGCTCGCATCGCAAAGCCTCTTGAGGTCAATGGACAGGCCATCGCTCAGGTCCATCATTGCGTTGGCCAAGCGATGCTCGGAAAGGAATCGCCCCAGAGCGCATTGGGGCTGAGGAAAAAGATGGGCGCGGAGCGCCGCTCGCTGTGTGGGAGTACGAATGCGGGCACGTGAATCCAGCAAGCGCAAGCCTAACGCGGCCATGCCAAGGCGTCCAGTGACGAAGATCTGATCTCCGGGACGGGCGCCTGAACGCCGCAGAGCCCGGCCAAGTGGGACGACGCCCGCTACGATGGCATCTGCCACGATGGGACCCTTGGCGACGGCGGTGTCGCCTCCAATGACCGCTACACCAAAACGTCTGGCGAGGGCGAATAGGCCATCGAAGAAGCCTTTCAGCCAGGCCCGCGTGGTACTTGGGGATATGGCCAGTGACAGCAAAACATAACGTGGTGTTCCGCCCATTGCGGCGATATCGCTTAACGAGCGTGCCAGCGCGCGATGGCCAACGGATTGAGGCGGGTGAAGAGCGGCGGTAAAGTGCACTCCCTCGATCGACATGTCGGTGGTAAGAATGAGTTCTTGCCCGGGTGGGACGGTCACTAGGGCGGCATCATCACCGATTCCCAAGGTGAGGCCTGCAACTTGCCGAGGGGGCTTGCGGCGAATCCAGGCAATGAAGTCTGCTTCGCTCTTGAAGACTGAATTTTCGCCCATGAAATTCTCGATGACAGCCGACAAATTTCTCGGTCCCCCCATCTTAGCCCAAACTTCAAGCGGCCTGTGGGGGAATCGATCTCCAGCCTCGACCTTCAATCATGGCGTTTGACCAATTTGTCATTTTCGGGGATCTGGTGTATTCTGGAAATTCATGGCATGCGGATATCGGTATTCACACCATCAGCAGGAACGAACTTCACAAAGTACTGTAACTCATTGACAAGTAAAGGCAATCACTGATCCGATGGTACAGGCCATAGCTCTGCGCTCACCCTCCTATAAAATTCCGCCGATATATTCTCGACATGATTGCGTTCAGTTGCGGAATGGGGTTGGTTGCAACACTTAATTAATAGTCCAGCCGGACTATTAATCAACCGGATTTGGCTGGGAATCGGGGAGCAAACATCTTGCGCAAATCATATTTTCTTGACAATCGTTGCAAGTTTAAATACCATGCATCCCGTCTTTCTAGACCTGTTCATATCCAGCCCCTTTCTTGTAAATCTCGTGGGGCAACAAGCTTCGAATTAATTTCATGACGGTGACCTAATAAATGGATAAGAAGTTTTATACTTTTCTGATCTTCCCCGGTGCGCACGGGAATCTCCGTAAGATCCGTCTGCCATTTTATGTAGTCCATCTGGTATTGGCGTTCAGCGTCGTGGGAATTATGACTATCGCCGCGTTGGCGAACAGCTATGCCCGGATGTTGTTGAAAGTCTCGAATTACAACAACCTTCGGACCGAGCGGGAAGCCCTCAAAACGCAGAACCGAACCCTTGAAAATGCCGTGACCACCACCAATGCAAAGTTGGATTCTCTGCAATCCCTGGCCACGGAAGTTGCTTTGACGTATGGATTCGGCGAAGCTCGTCGCCCGCGATTTCCAGAGGCCGCGCTGTCACTCGCAACGCAATCCAATTCCACGCTTGAGTCCAGCTACCGGGCGTCGCTTTACGCGTTTAATTTGATCAGGAATTCTTCCCGCATTTCTTCCCGCCAAGCCCCGGCGTTAGGCTTTGTCCCCACTGCGGATTTTGGGCATGAAACCGTGCCCAACATCTGGCCGGTTCGAGGCCGGGTCACGGAGGGCTTCGGCCAGCGCTCCGATCCCTTCAGCGGAGAAGGCGTCTTCCATTCTGGAGTGGATATTTCCGTTCCCTTCGGTACGCAGGTTGAGGTTAGTGGGGACGGCATTGTCATGCATGCGGGATGGGATTCCGGTTACGGTAACGCCATCGTGGTGGATCATGGATATGGAATGGCCACCAAGTACGGGCACCTCAGCAAGATTTATGTCGTCGTGGGCCAGGAAGTAAAACGCCGGCAGGTTATTGGCGCCGTGGGAATGACCGGCAGAACGACAGGCCCACATCTCCACTACGAAGTGTTTGTCAATGATACCCCTGTAAACCCGATGAAGTACTTGCACGAGTAACTGGAAACCTGCACGCAGCGTCCTTAAGAAGTAGGGGTGCCTGTCGAAACGGGTGCGGAGAAATCATCCTTCCGTAAACCGACATGCCGCTGTTGGCCTTGCGCTCGAGCGGAATAATTCGTGAGCCGGGTACGTAACTATAAACGAGCAAAGAGCTTCGTGGGGATGTGAAACACGTTGGGGGTTGGTGGGTTGGAAGCCTGGAAAACACAAAATTTCAGCAGCCGAAGATATCTATCGGTTTTCCTTGCAATTTGCCTGCCGATTTGTATAATAGTAAGTTTGCGGCTGGCGTAGCTCAGCTGGTAGAGCATCTGATTTGTAATCAGAGGGTCGGGGGTTCAAATCCCTTCGCCAGCTCCAGTTCAAGTTAGGTCCGTCGCAGGAAATCTGGCAAGCGGTCGCCGGTCAGTAGATTCGGGAGCGGGTTTACCAGGTCTGGATAATTCAGAAATGCGCGGGCAAGCAGGCGCGTCCGCGCCCACCGCATTCTCGACCCACTTGGCTCAAATGAAACCGGTTTAGGGGCTGAATGTAAGGCTCTGCCCGTGCTTGCGAGGGCGGTTGGAAGGATACGGACAGGTGGCTGAGCGGTTAAAGGCAGCAGACTGTAAATCTGCCGACCCTTGTGGTCTACGGAGGTTCGAACCCTCCCCTGTCCACCAATTAATTTTCGATTGATGATTGACGATTGCCGGAAGGCGCAGAAGTGGGTTGGGTGGAAGCAAAGAATGGATTCCTTGCCCCTCTATCGAAAATCGTCGATTGTCAATCGGCAATGGCAGGCGGGAGTAACTCAGTGGTAGAGTCACAGCCTTCCAAGCTGTTGGTCGCGGGTTCGATTCCCGTCTCCCGCTCCAAGAACCAGTGGCGAGTTGCCAGTGGTTAGTGGCTGGCAAGAGCTGATGAAAGCGTGGATGTGGGTGGAGATAGACGGCTTGGCCACTAGCCACTACCCATTGTTTTCCAGGCGCCGATGTAGCTCAGTTGGTAGAGCACGTCCTTGGTAAGGACGGGGTCAGCGGTTCAATTCCGCTCATCGGCTCCAGAGTTTTGCGGTGCAGTTGTAGCGGTGGGTTTGCCCCGCCATAACACCCGGATTGGCGGCACACAGCCGCCGTTGTGAGTCGGCAAGTTGCAGTGTAGTTGTAGCGGCGGGTTTATCCCGCCACGGCACACGCGAGACGTTACAAATTCTCAGAACGGACGAGGCGCTAAACGCATGGCCAAGGAAAAGTTTGATCGTTCAAAGCCGCACATGAACATCGGGACGATCGGTCACATCGATCACGGGAAGACGACGTTGACGGCGGCGATCACGAAGGTATTGGCGAAGGACAACCCGAAGGTAAAGTTCCGGGCG
>JARLGN010000538.1 GCA_031292775.1 Acidobacteriota bacterium
CGCATGGTTGTCTTCCGCGGGCAGATTGAGTTTGGCGAGAAACTGCTGTGTCTTTTTCATGAGGGGCTCCCTTCGAGGCTGGGGTAAATTCCAACTTTCTCATGTGGTACGGGCAATGCTTTGCTCGGCAGCTCTTCGGAGGTGCGGTTCTCGCCCAGGACCATCCGCCAGCGCGCGAGTTTCTTCTCATAATTCATCGCCGCGTGGGCGGGACTGGTGGAGGGAAGCACCTCGTAGCGGATTCGCTCAAGAAGCGTATGCGGTTTGCGCCGTACCTTGAGGTCAAAAATCTCTTTCGCCTTGGTGCCATTAAAACAGATCAGGCCAATGTGTGGGTGGGCACGAAGAAATCCAATGAAATCGTTGGTCTTCACGGTCGGCAATTGGATGGAGGAGTCGAGACTTCCGGCACGGCATCCCGCGGCGCAGACGTCCCACAGCGCGATGCGATTTTCTTTGAGCAAGCGAAGGCGGTCAAGATAAGGCAGGTCAGGAGAGGCTCCCGCAATCTCGCCCATAATGCGCCAGAAGGAGTTCCTTGGCTGGGCGTAATATTCCCGACGCTCCAGAGAGACTTTTCCGGGCAGCGAGCCCAGAATGAGCACGCGAGCATCAGCCAGAGCTACCGGTCCGAAAGCGATTGATTTCACCATCACGACATCCCGCGCCTGCAACTGATGACTGATAACCTCGTCCTACGCATACTTTATGTAAACCGTGCGTGTCTCCGTGTAGAAGTCGAGCGCGGCGGGTCCTTGTTCGCGCATGCCGAAGCTTGATTCCTTGGTGCCGCCGAAGGGAAGCTGGTATTCCACGCCCGCCGTGGGCAGGTTGACGGTAATCAGGCCGGCTTCAATCCCGTTGATAAACTGATGAACACGGGTGAGGTCGCGGGAGACAATCGAGGCTGAGAGGCCAAACTTTACACCGTTGGCCAGGCGCATGGCATCCTCGAAATCGTTTGCCACCATCAGGCCCAGCACGGGCCCAAAAACTTCTTCCTGGGCGATGCGCATTTCCGCTGTGACGCCGGTGAAAAGCGTGGGCTCAACGAAATAACCGTGATCGTAGACTCCGCCCGTCAGCCGCTTGCCGCCGCATACTAATTGGGCTCCCTCGTTCCTGGCGATTTCGATGTACTTCAGGTCTGTCTCAAGTTGGGCAGCGTCCACAGCCGGACCAATATCGACGCCCGCCTCGAGCCCGTTGCCAACCTTAAGTTTGCGGGTCTTGGCGACAAGCTTTTCCAGCAGCGGCTCAAAGATGGGCTTTTCAATAATCGCACGGCTGCATGCGGTACACTTTTGCCCGGTGGAAAAGAATGCGCCATTCACCAACACGTCCGCCGCAAAATCCAGGTCGGCGTCTTTGAGAACGATGGTGGGATTCTTACCGCCCATTTCCAGTTGGACACGCAACTTGCGCCGTGTGACTTTTTCGTATAGCGCGTTGCCAACATCACACGAACCGGTGAACGACACGGCGCGGATGGCCGGGTGTTCAACCAAGGGATTGCCGACGGATACACCTCCACCGGTGACGTAATTCAGCACGCCGGGGGGGATGCCCGCCTCGTGCAGCGCTTCCACGACGCGGTAACAGCTTAGCGGCGCAAGTGACGCTGGTTTAATGACCACGGTATTTCCGGCCACCAACGCCGGGGCCATTTTCCACACGGGTATGGCGATGGGGAAGTTCCATGGAGTGATCAGCGCAACCACTCCCAACGGCTTGCGGAGCGTGTAGCAGAACACGTTGTCGCGCTCGGATGGGATCTGGTAACTGAACTGGCGCGCGCCCTCCGCGCCGAAGTAGCGCAGAATGTTGATGGCTCGCTTCGCCTCACCTTTGGCTTCGGGCAGCGTCTTCCCTTCTTCGCGAGTCATCTCTTCACTGATTTTCGCGAGACGGCTTTCCAGGATCTCCGCCGCCTTGAACAGATACTCGCCCCGCCGGGGCGCGGGCGCGGTGGACCATGCGGGTTGCGCCGTGGCGGCAGCTTCACACGCCGCCTGCACATCCTCCGCCCCGGATGCCTGGAACTCTCCAATGGTTTCAAAGGTGTTGGCGGGATTGATGTTGGGAAACGTTTTTCCGGACTTGCACTCCACCCACTGGCCGGCGATGTAATTGCAGAATGGATTGGACATAAGCTCTCGTTTCCAAGAAATTGTGGAAAGGCCTTCAGCATTCTACGGGGTTCGAGCCATTATGGTAAGGGGCTCAGCCCGTGTCAAGGCGTTCAGTGGGGTCGTCGTTTCATAGCAAATTCTCCCCGAATTTCTGCAAAGTCCGTGTCGGTTAGACAAAAATGTCCGAATGAAATACATAAATGTCCGAATTTCTTCCAGGCATTTTGTCTTAGATTTGTTTGTTTTCATACACATAACAGCTTCGAACGTCTTTCTTTAACATCTTTTTTTTGCAGAATCCCTCGCCGAACCCTTCCGAAACCATTGATAAGGCAGCACATCCAGCTAAAGTTGAAGTCTTTCATGGCAGTTGAATCCTTGAGGGCTCGCATTCCCCATTCCCCACCCATGGCGTCTCGAACCCCTAGTCCCGAGCCCCAAGTCCCGAGCCCCAAGTCCCGGTTGCACGGGGCACGCAAACAGTATCCAAATTAGTATGTCACCAAACGTAGCCTCTGTAAATGACAATGTGAGCCTAGATTATAAAACCTACAAGATGGGCAAAAGGCCTAACTCAAGCCGTGGAGAGAATCGGCGGGCGAAAGCGAGGCTCCAAATACCGCCACCCCGCTTGAAAAACAGGCGCTACTTGCGGGCTCCAAGACATGCTAAACTTTAGTGACGGACCCTGGAGGGAGGTTGATATCATGCCGAGCCTATTGATCCATAGGGCCAGTGAGCTAAGAGCCGAGACTCGCGCCGCATTGGAAGCGGAGCTGGGACGCCCCTTTCAAGACGATGAGGAGGTGAGCATCATGACATTTGTCCCCCACGCCGCCCCCACGGGAGAAGCTCACCGGGAAGCCGGGCGCAATTTGCAGGACCACTTCGACCGGATTGACCCAAAACTAAAGGGCGCATCACCGGAGGAAACAGAATCGGCCCTTGACGAGGCCATTCGCAGCGTGCGTCCCGGATATCGGGAACGCGAGTGAGAATTGTCTTCGACACCAATGTCCTTGCCCGCGCCCACCAATTGGCCCATGGCCCTGCCCGCCGGGGATTGCTCCTTGTGGCCACAGGCTCTGACGTTCTTATCCTGTCACAGTACCTGCTGCAAGAATTGCGGCGGATTCTGGCCTACCCCAGGGTTCTGAAGAGCTCCGGCCTGACCCCAGTGGATATTTCCGAGTATTTGGATTATCTGGCCCGCGTTTCCACCCTCGTCCGTCCTCTACCCGTGCCGGAGAAGCTGATGAGGGATCCCGCGGACGAACCCGTGCTCGGTACCGCTCTGGCAGGAAAAGCCGACGTCATCTGTACCCGAGATGCGGATTTCTTCACGGAAGAAGTGCGACGTTTCAGCGCCGCGCGTGGGATTCAAATATTGTCCGATCTGGAATTGCTTCGCGCGCTCCAACTCTAGCGCTGCGCTGCCTGCTGGAATCAAGAAAAGAGATACCTGACCCCTTTTCCTCACAGTCGATGTTTCCATGTTAAGAACCTACCGGCTAGCATCTTGACGTCATGACGTCAAAACGTTATGATGCCGGCATGAAAACCCAACCCAAGCGCGCCACCGTTTATTTTGATGCTGCCCTGCATCGAGCCTTGCGAGTTAAAGCTGCGGTGACGGATCGGAGCCTTTCGGAAATTGTCAACGCTGCCGTGAAGCAGAGTATGGCCGAAGATGCGGAAGACTTGGCCGCCTTTAAAGCGCGAGCGAGTGAACCCAACCTGGCATTCGAAGCTGTTCTGAAAGACCTGAGGCAGAGTGGAAAGCTATAGGGTTTTGATCAAGCCATCGGCGGTCAAAGAGCTTGAGGCGATCCCCAAGAAAGACCGCGCTCGCATGGCCAAGAAGATTGCCACCCTGGCAGGAAATCCCCGGCCACCGGGCGGCGAAAAGCTGTCCGCGCAAGAAGAATACCGAGTGCGCCAGGGACGCTACCGTGTGGTTTACTCCATTTCGGACGCGGAGAAGACGGTCTTGGTCGTAAAGGTGGCACACCGGCGCGAGGTGTACCGATAAAGCGGGTAGCCATCTCTGAAACCGCGATGCCGTGTCAAGCGGATTTTTTACCGCGATTGACAAAGGTGCAGGCACAGCTTCAGAATGGCCTCCAGCCGGTGAAGCGGAAGCGGGCTCTGCTGGCGAGCAACCCGCCGAGGAATAG
>JARLGN010000539.1 GCA_031292775.1 Acidobacteriota bacterium
CGTCGACTTCAAACTCCGGCGCAACTGGCAATCATTTCCCCAAGCGGTACGTAACCGTCTGCTGCAAATGCGTGCCACGATCCTCAACTACAATCGATTCTGACTCAACACTGCCCAGGGACCGGCTGAGGCTTGCCAAATTCTCCGAGAAGAAAAGTGGCTCTCGGCCCGGCTGCCCTTGCGGGCTGCCGCTTTGGGGAGATGGTGGCATTTCGATAAACCGCATCATTCTCACCATATTTTCCCTTTCGGCAACGTGGCGAAAGCCCCCGGCATAAATCACATCCTTTCCGCTGCCGGCAATCTGGGAAGGAACCAGAAGCGAGTTCAGGGTTACCGGAGAATCGGCCACCATCAGAATCGGCCCCTCGGTAGCGATGGCGAGCGGAACCAATCCATCAAGCTGGTAAAAGGCTCTATTGCCTTGATGATGCTCCACCCAGTTCACGCCAATTTGTGAAGTTGTCCATTGCCCATCGATGGCCTCTCGAAGGGCGCTGCGCACGGTTTCCGAATTCCAATTCGCCGAGCGGTAAATCAGGACAGCGGAGTGAGGTTCGATAAAGCTTGATTGCCCGACGTGCCCGAGCTTTTGGAACTCAAGCGTGGCTTCAATCGGGGCCGCGTTCAGAAGTTTCTTTAATGTTTCCGTTCCCGGAGCGTCTGCCGTCCCCTGGAGCGGGGCTTCATCAATGCGGGTCTCAAGGTCGCTTTCACTGCCGGCTTCGCTTTGGTTCAAAGAGACATCCGGCGCGGTTTGTACTGCTGCACCGGGGCCGGCGTGCGGCGACAGAATCTTCAGCTCAAGGAGGCCGCGCACCGTGTCAGCAGCGGGCTTGCTCCAGGCGCGGTAGATACCCTCCTGGGAAGGCACCATACTGAGAAGCTCGCCGATTGGTGCGCCTGCGGACGCCTGGGGCGCTGAGCCTCCGGATGCATCCACTTTAATCAGCACCCGATCTTCTCGAATTTCTGTTTCCGATCGATGGATGTCCGCAACTTCCGCCGAATACGACTTAAGTTCGGTGATGTTGCGTTCGATCCAGTAGGTGCGGAAATGCGGAGATTTCACCAGCCGGGGCATATTCAAGACCATGCGAAGATCGCCAACCGCTCCCGCTTGAGAAACCACGCTCTTGTACCAATCCTCATCTTGTAATACGGGTTGCGACTTGCCGGAAATTATCGCGAGCGCTCCAGCAATGAGGTCCTCTCGTGTGGCTAGCAGCAGGTAATCGCCTGAGGTGGCAAAGGCTACCACGCGGTTCTGCTCCCGTTCGGTGCGAACGTAATAGGGGATGTCCGCCGCCTTGCGGGGCTCAAACTTGGCCCGGTTGGTCCAAAGAACATTCTGCATGGCGCGGGCGGAGGGCATCCGGGTGATGTAAAGGAATTCCAGATTGCCAACATCATAAAGCGCCAGCGCGGATTGTTCGCCCGCCAGCGAATCGAGCAACGCCATGTCAGGCGGAGCGCCGGCAGCTACGGCAAACTGCGTTTGCGCTTCCTGAAGGCGCAGGAAGAGACGCGAGCGCGAGAAGACCCGGTAATTGTCGCTGGCGAGCCACTTCTTTTCTGTGCTGGACTTCTCCCAGTCGTGAACGAGCGCGGCGAAGTTCGGGGACTCCATGAAAAGCAGCGAGCCGGGCGGCATAAGAGACGCGAGGCCGGAGGAAATGGACTTGGGCCCCTGGCCCGGCGGCGCGATGGCGAGGGCGATACTCAGAAAACAGAGGATTGGTAGAGTTAGTTTTCTCATTGCCCGCCACCTCCCACTGCGCTTGCGGTGGCTAAGGGTCCGGCGCGGCCGGGCAGGCGCGGTCTGACCAGCCCCCGCTGCTCGAGATGTTCGGTAATCATCGGGCGTCGCTCGTGGTCAGCTTGCTCGATCTTCAATTGGGCCGCGATTTGATCCCGCCGATGGATTGCCTGGGAACGAAGCGCGGCGTCCGGGGCCAGTATCGATACCACGTTCCAGACCCGCACCGCCTCCTCCAGTCGTTCGAGTTTCTGAAGGGCCTCTGCCATTTGAACTGCAATCGCCGATTTCTGGTTTATGTCCAAGTCCTGGCCGGAAAGAAACGCGGCGGCAATCGAATTACGGCCGCGCTGCTGAGGCTCTTCGGAAGCAGATCCGTTCTCCGGTGGCGAGGCGAGGGGGGTTGTCAAAACGCTCTGATCGACAATCGGCATCAGGGCGGACAAGGCAAGTTGATTCTGGTCCGCCGCGACCGCCGCTTGGAACAGTAGAATGCGCGGCGATATGGCCCCAGGATTCGCAGCAGTGGGTGGAGATACCCCGGCACGCTCCGCGGTCCCTTCAGGATTGATGGCTATTGCATCAAGGAGCAGACGAATCTTGAGGGCCATGTCGGAGGTTTCCCTTGCTGCCCGGATGCGAGCATAGTAGAAGCCCGGCGACTCAGCCGCTGTCATCAGCACCGGCTTCAAGAGCCCATCCAGTTCCGCGCTCCCCAGGCTTGGCGCAGAAGCCTTTAACGCCGCAAGGGATTCCGCCGCCGATACGCACATGGAATAATTGACGACCGGTGACGACGCCACCGCAGTAAGGATGGGGATGGCATCATTCCTTTGAGTATTCCCCGCAGCTTCCGCCCGGGCGAGCTTTACGCGTGCTTCCGAATCCCAGGGCACAGCCTTTGCACGCATGGCGTAAAACTCCACGGCTTCCGCGGGATGCCCCATCTTCATAAGCAGGTCCCCAGCCGCTCCCAGGTTTTCAAACGGCTCACCCGCCACGCGATTCATGCGCCGCAACAGCGAGATTGCCTGCGAAACGTCACCGTGCTGAAGCCGAATCTCCGCCAAACCCAGGAAATTCGCCGGCGCAAAATCATGTTCATCGATTTGGCGTGTGTAAACGTATTCGAATAACCGGCGCGAGTTGGCAGGGTCTTCCTCCTGCAAGTTACGCGCGTCATTGCGCAGGTCCTCAATCGAAGGAGCCATTTCAGGATTTTGCTGAAACTGCTGAATAAGCTGGACCATCTGGTTCGACTGCGCCGCGAGGCGGACCATGAAATAGGCGCCGTCCGGCTGGCGGGGGTCACGGAATTTTTCCGGAAGCTTTTTGATAAAAGCCTGCGCGTCGGTAGTCCGGTGCTTATCCAGCAGGAAATTGACCCAGCGACGCTGCCAGTCGGTTAAGTTCTCAACCGCGGTGGAGTGCTCCGTGCCAAAAGTCTTGTTCGCCTGGTCCTGCGCCAGCGCCAGGATCTTCTGATACACCGGTTCCTTCTGCCCATCAGGAAACCAGCGTGCGTAGACAAGTTGCGATAGGAATTCAAGGGGAGACGAATCTGCGCGGGAAAGGTCCACCAGCCACTCAGCCCCCTGCACAGGATCGCCCGCCGCAGCCAGCGCGCCCTGCAAGATGGCACCGACGCGGTAGCTGCCGTTGGTATGGATATAGGCGCGAATTGCGGCATCAGCGTCTTCTCGCAATTGCGGGAGCAGCTTATGCTGGCCAATGTTCCCAAGTGTAGTTTGAAGGTCAGTCCAGAAAGCAGGAGGGACGGCGGAACTTTCCTCCTGCGCCTTAAAAGCCTTCAGGGCCAGCGACCATTCCTTAATAGCCTGATCCCGTTTGCCTTGCTGCCAAAGGATTTGCGCCATGCGATCGTGCGCGTCCCCACGCTGCGGGCTCAACTCCAACGCATGAGCGTAATCTTGCAGCGCGCTGTCAAGTTGCCCCGCCTCACGGTAGTAGTCGGCAAGCGTAAAGTAAGGATCGGAACTGGTTGGAGTGCCTTCCAACGCGGCCGGCAAGTAGTCCTCAGGGTCGCCCTGGTGCGTGACGGACCGGTATTCGCCAAAGCGCGAGCCGTAATAGAACCAGACATCGCCGGCCAACACTTCCGCGCGGTCCGGCGGATTGGCGATACGATCCCCAATGTTCCGCGTATCGAGAGCTTGCTGGTACGCGGCGTTAACTTCGGGTGAAGCGTCGGCGTAGTACAAGCCCACCAGTCCGGTATAGGCACGAGTCCAAACGGAAGGCAGGCCTTGCCCGCGCGCGGCAATTGCCCGGAGCGCAAGGTCAGACTTTCCCATGGTCAACGCAGAGCTTGCCGCCGCATCACGAACCGGGGTTCCATGTCCTTCGCCCGAAATCGTCACCAGTTGCTCGGGGGACGTTTTGGAAACCAGATCGAGAAATCGTTGAAGATGCGGGGTATCCAATCCTTGCCGCCCGAAAGCCCGCTGGAGAACATGCAATTCCGCGCTGGTGTTTCCAGCCGACCCGTAGCTATCTGCCGCCCGCTCGAGCAAAAAGTCCTTTTCCGGGCGCTGGGGAAATTCGCTCCAATAGGATTCGAGCTGCGCACCGTATTCGTTGAACCTCATGCGTTGCTTCTGCAACTCACCCAGGCGTGTCTCCATAATCCGGGCCTGGTCGGAGCCGGGGCTGTCCATCATGACCTCCAGCCGCCATCGCACTTCCAGATCCGTCAAACCTGCGTATTGCGCCAAGGGAATGAGCGTTGCAATGAAATCGTTCGTCTCCTTCCCTTCCCGTTGCTTCAGAAGGAATTGGGTGAAGGTGCTTCGTTCTTCCGGTGTGTAGTACTCCTTCACCGCACCACCCATCGTGGAGAGGAACTGGTTCAGGTTCGGTTCAACTTTCTGGTCACGCGCTGCCTTCGCCGCGTCCATCAGCCGTGCATAGGCCGTGCTGTAATCGCGGAGGCGCGTCAAAAGGGTTACATAGGTTGCCGTGCCGTGGGCATTTTCAGGCCGGATCAACAGATCCTTCCCGGCAATTGCAGCGCCGCGCTCCGCAAATTGCCGGGCCTGGGCGAGCATATTCCAGCCAACAAGGTGGTCCGCGGCGTTGAAGTACAGGTCGGGCGCTTCTGGCCGCCCATCGATTAACGCCCTCTTCAGCGCGGTTACCGCTGCGTCGGTTTGGCCCTCGCGCGCGTAAAGTTCCGCGATCTTCTCCATCCATTCAGGATTCTCATAGGTTTGTTGGTAGAGGCGTTGGTAGCTCTTCAAAGCATCATCGAACCGCATCAAGCGCTCTTCCAGGCCGGCCTGTGCCGTCAACAGGTCAGCGCGGTCAGGCCGGACGGCACGCGCTCTCACGTAAGAGGCGATGGCGCCATCGTAGTCCTCAAAGTAGGTCTGAATACGCGCCAGGACCATGGGCCAGCGATAATCTTTGGGCGAATCCGCCGTGGCCTTGGCGTAATAATCGGACAGTTGTTTGCGCCGGTCGTGGCGGTCCGCGAAAGCCGCCGCCTCCTGCGCCAAACCTTCATCTTCCGGAAACTTGTTCAGGATCTCAACGTATTGATCCACCGCCCCCGCAAAATCCTTCAATCGGGCCAAAGCCGGAATCAGGCCCCGGCGCAGAGCCGCGATGCGAGTCACTTTCTCATCCGGCGGCAGATTGGCGGCACGGAGATTCTGGATTTGGGCAACATAAAAGTCGCGCAAGGACTTGTCGTCACCTTCGCGAGCGTAGGTGTCCGCCATTCCCGCCAGATA
>JARLGN010000540.1 GCA_031292775.1 Acidobacteriota bacterium
GCAACTCTCTGGCCATCACAAACATGATAAAGGGGTTACCCCCCATGTAGGTGTCGCTGTCGAGGTAGTTCAGCTTGTTCTTGGCACCACGTCCTTGTTGGTTCTTTGCCATCCAGTCCAGGGCCTCGGCGATATGATCCTCGGCGGCTTTACGTCGGGAGCTACCCGGTTCGAGATAGGGGAGCGCCGTGGCGTAAGATTCAAAACAATAGAAGACCACCGTGGACCCTAGGGCCTCGAATGCGGGTGGCTGCGAATGCTTGAAATCATGCCGGTTCAGCCAGTCGGTTGCGCCGAGGGCGATCCTCAGATACTCGGGGTCGTGCGTTTCGCCGTAGGCAAGGTATAGCGCAGCGCTGAAAATTGCTGTGGAGCACCACCACTCGCCTGCATAGCCGGACCAGATCCCATCGGTGATTCCACCGTCCTTCCCCACATAATTGTCGATGACAAGCCGGGCGAAAGACCGAACCGAGTTGAGATATCGCTCCCTTCGCTGCTTGTCACGGGTGCGGACGGCAGTAGCGAGCACGGCCATTGCCACGCTACTGGAGTCTGCCACATACCAATCCCCCTTGTCCTGCCCAACAGCGCGGGCGGTGTCGTAGTTCACGTAATACGCCCCCTTGGGGATCATGCCTTGCTGCAAGGCCACGATGCGGTCAGTCCAGCGCGTGCAGGCATCGAGGTATTTCTTATTCCCGGTCATGTCGTAGGCGACCAGGAGAGATCGAACCCCATACGAGTCCTCGAAGAATGGAACGTGGTGCGTGCTCGGGTTCACCGTGGTTCTGTAAGCCTCTTGCCAAACCGCGGGCTGCTTACCGAGTTCTGCGACGGCCAGATCACAGAGCGTGAGAAACTCGGACTTCCAAGCAGCGGTTGCGGCATTGGGAACCGGCTCGGCCTGGCACCGCCCGTTCACGACACCGATCAACATGACGGATAGGATAACGAAGGTGACTCGATACGCTGTGGCACGATATGTCAGCATGGCAAAAGCCCTTTCCTGGCAAGATCAGAATTCTACTGTCCGGCAATTGATCCAGAAGGCCTGAAAAACTGCGCGTATCCCGGCAAGCGTAGGTCGTACCGGAGCGTTTTTGGCCGGGAAAAGAAAAACCCGTGGCCGGCGGCTTGGCAAGATCAAGGCGAAGGAAATCTTACTTTGCCTTCACCGAGGCGGCAGTGTTTTCTTGCACGGTGCGCTGGTTTTCCACTTTGATCTTTTGGGAAATGAGAAAGGCGGCATCGGCTTTTTCTTTCTCGCCCAGCTTCCGATAAAGCTTAAAAAGCTGGAAATGCAAATTGCCATCCGTGTCGGTACTGGCCGCAAGTTCGAGATGGCGCACGGCCTGCTCGGGTTCACCAACCTGGTCCAGTGCCTTCCCCAGTTGCGCATGGGCTTCAAGCAGATGAGCATCTATTTCCAGCGCCCGCTGTAATACGGAGACGGCACTTTGGTATTCGTGGAGCTGCACCAGGGCAGTCCCCTCCATCAAATAGGCCTGTGCGTCGTAAGGATCCAGGGATGCAGTCCGGGCATACGCCTGCTCCGCCTCCTTGAATTTGAATTGTTTGAAATAGGCGTTGCCCAAAACAAAATAGAGCCCGGGATCGTCAGGCTGAATCTTCAGGGCAGATTCGTATTCACGTTGCGCCTCAGGAAAATTGTCCCCGGCAAAATAAGAATCCCCCAGCATTTGATGGGTGCGGGCCGAATTGGGATCGATGCTTACAATTCTCTCCATCATTGCCACCGTCAGCTTTTCATAGTTGGAGCCCATGACATAATAGCTCTCCGCGTCATCGAGGCGCCGCCCCCGCAAGAGCTGGTAGACATCCTCATATCGCCCTTCTTGAAATAGCGCCCGCGCAATGGCAATCCTGACTTTGTTATCAGGTTGACTCCCTTTCACTAATGGAGAAAGAATCTGAATTCCCTCCGCGAACCGTTTTTCCGAGAGATATCTAAGGCCTATGACCCGACGTTGACTCATAGGGATAGGTTTCTGAGAGAAACGTTGAAACCGCTGCTTGAAATCATCAATGAGTTGATCACGCTTCTGCTCAGCTCTGGTCCGCCAAGCCGCAGCTTGCCCACCGCGGTCCGGCAAATTTGCCAGCAGGAATGCCGCCCCGAAACTCCCTTTCGCTCCCGAAGCTTCCAGCGCCGAATATTCGGCATCCGCTTGCTGCCCACCTGCTGTACTTATCGCCAAGTCCGGCAAGGGAACAAAGAATTCCGGCCGGATGCGAACGGCATCATCCAGGTAGTGGACGGCGGAATCCAAGTTGCCCTCCTGGAGGGCAATTACAGCGAGGTTGTACCGAGCTTCGTAGCTATTGGGGTCAGGTGTGAGCTCCTCTTGGAAGGCTTGCCGCGCCTCCTGCCATTTCTTCGACTTCAACAGGATGCTCCCCAGTGCGGTTCGAAGTCCTGGAAGACTGGGAGAAATGGCGATGGCCTTCCGATATTCCTCAGCAGCAATGGTCTCCCATCCGGCCTTTGCAGTGTCGAAGTCCGCGCGGGCAAGTTCTGCGAAGCACGAGTTCTTGTAGTTCAGAAGATTGCTAAGCGAGTTCTTGCCACGGTCAGTGTAAACGAGCGCCAGGCCATATAAAGATTCAATGTCGCGCGGGTCTTCGCGCACCAGCTTCTGATATTGTTGAATCGCATCATCTTCGCGGTGAAGTCCCACAAGCGCGGCGGCAATCAACCGCCGAGGCTCCTTCTCCCCCGGTTGCAGTTTGGCAGCTTCTTCCAGGAAGGGAAGAGCAAGGGTGTATTGCCCATGATCAAGATGGGTTTTGCCCAGGAAGAAGTTGGGTACAAACAAATGGGCGTTCAGGCGATGAGCGGTGAGAAAAGCTTCCTCAGCGGCTTTGAACTTCCCTTGATAGTAACGAGCCAGGCCCAAATTGCTGTAGATTTCAGGGACGTCAGGGGCTAGGTGAGTCAGCTTGGCATAAAGACGTTCTGCCTCCGCATAATTTCGGTCTTGCATGGCCCCCCCGGCTTGGGCGGACAGTTCTGCGGCCGACTGGCCAAACGCATTCATTTGGGAAGCAAGGCAGAGTGAGAACACTGCGACCAGTGCCACGCACACCGGCCCACGCGCGCTGATCCCCTTACAAGTCCATTTGCAGATACCCCCATGGACCTCAGTCGTTCCGACTTTTCGCGAATCTATCGCCTTAGTGATCGACATCGGCTTGGTGATTTAACTTCTTAAGCTCCTGTAGGGCGAGATCCTGAACGCCTTTCGGCCCCAGACTAACCGCTCGTTGCAATGCCTGCTGGGCGGAGTCGATTTTCTGATCCCGCGCATAAGCGACCCCCAGGCTGTAGAATTGGCGGCCTTCAGGCCGGGGGTTACTCGAAGTCGCCACTTTAAGTTCGGTGATCGCCACGGCCAGGTTTCCCCTTTTCATGGCGATACTTCCAAGGGCTTCGTGGGCGCGAGAGTCCATTTCCGCCCGAATAACTTTCCATTCTTCCATGGAAATGCGCCTGGGGATACGAGTTCTGGCGAGTTCTTGTATCGCCTGGTTGGCATCATCCTGCGCTTGCCCCAGGAGTGCGTTCTCGTCCTGTCGCTGACTGGTATGTTCAGGGATCGCCAGAGCCAGGGTAAGAAGCGTATTCACATTATTGGGCTGAAGTTTCAGCGCATTTTGGCCTGCCGCCAACATGCCATCAAAGTTGTCGGTTTGTTGATAAGCGAACATTTCATACTGATAGGCGACTCCGAGCAAATCGGACTTCGGGTACTTCGCGACAAGGTCTTCGACCTCGTGGATAGTTTTTAGCGGGTCCGGGCTTGAGACAATCCGGAGGTAAATATCCAGCTCTTCCTGAGACTTCGCCTGCGGAGCCTGAAACGGATTCAGGAGAGGACCCAACTGGGCGTGAAGAAGGGAGGTTATTGATAGAATAGCGAGCAGACCAAAGAAGGTTCTATAGAATCCCCCGCCATGGCAAGACCTACTGCGTTCCATAGAGTTGATTCACCTCCTTGAATCCCTCTAATTCCGCCTGGGCAGCCTGGTGCTTGCCTAACCGGTTGCAGACTCTATAGCTTATAAACCTGGCAGAGGCATCGGTGGGATCGAGTTGTATGGCCGTCCGGAGCTCAGCCTCAGCTTCAGGGAGCTTCCCCAGCCTCTCGTAAACCTTGGCCATCGCCAAGTGATTCGATTCCAAGTTTGGCTCTATTTCGATCGCTTTACGGGCGAACTGCAGAGCTTGGTTTGGATCTGTCTCGAGCAGCGACTGAGCCATTCCCTGGTAAGGCAGGCTAAACCGTTCATCTCTTCCCTCCCCCAGCTTAATGGCAGTTTCGAAAGCGGTCCGGGCGTCGGTCTGCCGGCCTAGTTCCTTTAAGCAAAATCCCCTGTGCGCCCAACTCCTGGCATCTTGAGGATTCAACTGGACGGCCTTATCGAAATACTTCAATGCGCCACTGAGATCGTCTTGAATCGATTCCCTGTATCGTCCCAAGTAATAATTAGGCTTGAAACTATGGGGATCCAACTCGATGGTTTTCTCCATCTGCTGTTGAAAGAGGAGGAACTGGTTAATGGTGTAATAGGCAAGCCCCAGATCCACGTGAAGGTCCACCGTATTCAACCCCAGCAACTCTGCCGAGCGCATCGCCTGGATGGCTCCCACGGGATGGTGAAGGGACACGCGCGCCACGCCCAGCCAGTAGCGGTACATGGGATTGCCGGGGTGCTCGCGCACGAGATCTTCACCCCGCTTGGCGGCCTCGTTCCAATCCTTGCGGTGAAGTGAATCGAGTAGGAGAGTTTCTTGTTCGGAATGACCTGCATCAGAAAGAGGAGTGGATTTCCCAGTCTGGAGATGGCTTTGAGCTTCGAGAGATAGCAGTGCCGACAGGCTGAAAATCGCTGCCACAATAAACTGCAGGGCCCTCGGCAGAACCTTCCGCCGAATTGAACGAACCCTTGCCATGGTTTCACGCTGACCGGAAGGTGTGATCTCTACAAATACCATTTCTAATCTTACTCTATTCGGCGGGAATTCCATCGTCAAACACGGCGAAGGATTCACCACAGAGTGCACAGAGGCCACAGAGGAAAGGGCTTCTGTCTGCACGGGCAGGGATCACGGCTCCGTGTTTGTTGACCCGCAGTTTCATCCCCATCTTCTCTCCGTGGCCTCTGTGCCCTCGGTGGTGAAATCACCCGCGCGCTGAAAACCGGGTCTTCCCTCTCCGATCAAGGTTCGGCCGGTTACGAAACACGAAACCTGGCCAGAGCCTCTTCGTCCAATTCCACTCCCAAGCCTGGCGACTCCGGCATCTCCAAATACCCGTCACGGGCGCGGATCTTCTGCCGCGTGAGGGATTCGCGAAGATTGGTATTTTCCTGGGCCACGAATTCGACAATCAGCGCGTTGGGAACCGAATTCAACCACTGCAGGGCGGCGGCGACATTGATATAAGTCGTGAATCCGTGGTTCGCAACGGGGAGCCCGTGCTGCGCAGCCATGGCGGCAATCTTCATGGCTTCGGTGAAGCCTCCACACCGGGTCAGATCCACTTGCACCACGTCGACCATCCCTTTCTCCATCAATCGGCGATAGGCGTGAACCCCGCTCTCTTCCTCTCCCGCGGCAATACGAATCTCCGTAGCCTGGGTCAACTTCCGGTATCCTTCATAATCATCGGGAGCCAGGGGCTCCTCCAGCCAGTAGATGTTGTGCTCTGCGAACGCCCGGGCGCGTTGAATCGCCGTCTTTGCGTCCCACGCCAATCCCGCGTCGATCAATAGATCAATTTCTTCCCCCAAGCCCCGCCGTGCTGCGGCCACCAGCGCGACATCGGTGACTGCATTCTTGCCCATGGGCCCCCACCCGAATTTGACTGCCCTGAAACCCTGATCGGCGAAACGGCGAGCCAGTTCGTAAGTTTCTTCCGGAGTATTTCCGAACAGCGAACTGGAGTAGCACCGGATCTTCTTATGAAAGCCCCCCCCCAATAACTTCCAGATGGGCATCCCCAGCTTTTTCCCCTTGATATCCCAGAGAGCGATGTCAATGCCGCTCATGGCATGGATGGCGATTCCAAACCGCCCGGCGTATATGTTGGCGCGATACATTTTTTCCCATAGCCGCTCGGTCTCGAAGGGATCTTCACCAATTAGAAGGTGTCGCAGCCCTGAGGATGTTGTGTGCGAATAGGGGCCCAGAATCATGCCTTGGGCCGCCAAGGGCGCCGAGTCAACCTCACCTATGCCGGTAATTCCTTCATCCGTGTGGACCCTCACAATCAAAGCGTCCTGGCCACTATCACATTGCTGTTTCACTTCCGGCAGGCGCACATAAATAGCTTCAACATCTGTAATTTTCATTTTCCAAACCTCGCAATGCGGCTATCCGCAAATTCTCGTTATTCTCACCGCTCGTAGATGTAATTCCGCTCCGTGGCCCGGCGCGACGCCTTATGGCAACCGCCCTCCGTCAGACGCGGGAGGTTCGGACGGAAGTTCCTGAGAAAGCAGGAACGCGGCCACCACCGCCAGGGTGATTCCGGCGATTGCCGTGCCCGTCAACTTCTCATGCAGAAAGACCACAGCCAGAAAAATGGTGACCAGCGGATACAGGTAGCACAGGGGAACTACGATGGATGCTTTGCCCCCAACCTCCAGGGCCTTGAAACTCGTCAAGCATCCGAAACCGTTAAGCACTCCGCCGACAATACCCAGAGCAATGATCTTCCGCCTGACGTGCCAGTCTAGCGGCACCAGCGCGAAGATGCACAGGGCAATGACCAGCATGGCCAGGGAAAACCAGAGGTACGACAATTCCGTGGAGATTTCATTCGTCGCCAGCTTTTGCGTGATGCCGCTAAGGCCGAAGAACAACATGGAGATGAGCGAAAAAACAAGCCATACCGGAATATGCATAAAATCCAATCCCTCGTGAGCACCCGGCTTACAGGCTGAGGAGATAAATTGCGGCCAAGGCGACGACCAATCCCACCTTCTGATAGGTGCTCATGCGCTCGCGTAAGACAACAAAGGCAACCAGAACCGTGACCAGGGGAGCCAACCCGCCCATCGGGACTACCACGGCGGCCTGTCCGCCTGTGGTCAACGCCTTAAAGAAGGCAATGTTGCCTGTCCCGCCCAAAATCCCGGTGATGAACGCGAAGAAGATGCCGCGCTTCCGATTTCGCCCCCCCGCGATCCGGGGCGAACGAAAGACCAGCAACACGAGGGGAAGCAACCCCAGGGTGAAAGCAACTTGGTTCATGTAGGCATTGATATCATCCGACACCGCCCGGGAAAGCGCTCCCCATCCACCCCACAGCAGGATGGTCAGCAGCGAGTAAGACAGCCACTTATAGCTGCCCGGTTGGCGGGATGCCGGTTCAATAATTGTGGGGCTTGAAGACATATGTCCTGCTAATCCTGGTAACGAGCCGTGATGTGAATTTCTCCGGCCTGCCGGGGCAGCCGAATTCGTTCCAGACTGGGGTTAAAGTCCGTCCACTGCTTCCCATTTACTTCCACCGACCGCAATTGCTTTCCCCCGGGTGCGCGGAGGACCAACCACGCGGTTCCAGCCGGATTCCGATCGGGCAGCGTCACCCGGGCTTCCACCCCATCCGCATTCGCCTCCAACCGGTAACTGACGGGACCGAAATAGCTCGCCCCTTCCCGGACTTCCACTCTTTCCCCGGGGGCGAGCCACCTCCGGGGGGTTCCGGCGGCCAACCACAAAGTGTCCCCATCCTCCCGGACCAGCAAATCCCGAACCCGATTCACAAATTTGGCTTCGTCCGGAACCTTGTAGAATGGCCCGCTGGGAGAACGCCACTGGCGGAACTCCTCGGTAAATACATTAACATCAGGATAATAACAAGAGACAAAATCGTTGTAAAGATTCCGAATAGCGGCAGGCACTTCGTTACGCCGCAGATACGTCAGGGTGGGATTCTGCAGATTGGCCTGAAAGACCATCCCGCCTCGACTGAACCAAAGCTTGTCGTCCACCCACCCGTGCACGTTCAGACCCAGCGATGACGACAGGGTGGCGTTATCTTCCCAATCATCCAGCACCCAATTGGCAAATTGCTCATCGGCGCGGAAGACGTTGGTGGTCAGCAGAATCATGGGCCCGTAGAGAACCTCGCGCGTGGCAGAAAGCCGGTAGGTGGGCAATGCCTTTTGGGGATAGCGCGAGTAATAGGCGACACGAATAGGACCGAATAGACGAATTCGCTGATAGGGGCGCGCCGGCAGGTAGGGAATATAAGTGTTGTCGCGCAGCCGGATGACCGGGGCCAATCGGGAAGCCCGCAGAACTGCGTTCCGTAAGTCCTCCGTATACGCCGCGGCTTCCTGCGCATATTTGTCCGCTTCCGGCGCCCCCGTGTCTGCCAAAGCCCTGGCGAGGCTGGTCATGCCGGCGGCCGCGAAGGCATTCACGGAAAACCAGTGGGCCCAGTCCTTGTTATCTTCCAGGTGCCCCGCCGGGAGGAGCCCATATTCCGGAATCCGCTGATCTCCGTCGCGCAACTCCGTGAGCCTTCGCTGCTCGACCACCCAGTCGGCGGCACGTTCCATGCCAGGCGCAGCATGCTTCAACCACTCCTTATCGCGGGTGTAAAAATAGTGCTCCCCCAGGGCCCAGAGAACGGTTCCGTGGTCGAGGTTGTAATCCTCCTCGGTGTAATCGTATTCCTTGTCCACCCGCGTGCCATGATAGACATCCTTCTGGTCACCCGTGTAAGTCCCAAGGAAAGGTTTGGAACCTTGCAGGCGGATAAATGCCTCCAGATACTCTGCGGCAAGTTTGTGGTCGCCAAGGGCGTCCAGAAGAACGCATTGGAAGGCCCCCTCATTTTCAAACACGTCATAGTCGTAGCTCGCGGCGGGCACCATGTAGATCCCGCTTTTCGGATCTTTTGTCGTGCTGATCCGGATATGGGGAATCACCGCTTTGGCAAACGCCACAAACCGCTTCTCCGGCACGTCAAAAGAGACCGCCGCGTCTGTCACCTGACGCCAATAGTTGATAACGCGGGTACGCTCGCCGTCGTAATTCAGATCGCCCAGTTGCTGACGTTCGACAGGCGAGAGCCTGGGTACAAAAGGCAGGGAAACCAGTACGCTCTTCTCTTCACCTCCACCAAGAACGAGTTCGGCGTGAATGCCCTGCAGCTTCTTGGCGCCATCTGCCACTTGCCCTACCGATACGTGGGCATTCGTGGGGAATCCGAAATGAGCGCGAACCAATTGACCGTCCCGCGCAAGAAGTTCGCCCTTTTCGAGGGAGACAGCCTCATCCAGATTGGTCGCAAGCCATAAGTGCGCCGTCGTCGGCCGGGAGCCGGGATTTCGGGCCCTGATCTTGAGCATCAGAACCGCAGGGGTTTGCTCATTTCGTCCTGGATCGTCCGCACCCAGCGGCCCTGAGAGCAATGTAGCAAGACCCTCTTCGTTGTAACTGACTCCGTCGGTGGACCAAGTCGCCGTGGCAATCGGCAGGTAGTTATCAAGAACAGAAAGATGGGAGTCCTTCGAGGCCGGCCGGTACTGGGGGGTTGCTCCGGTTCCGATCCGCCAGGTAATCCGATCGCCTGGCCATTCCAGCCGCTCCCTTTCCCTGCCCTTCGCCTTGATTCCGTCTTTGGAAATCGTGATGTTTCCGCCCCACTCAAAAGCAAATTTCTGCCAACTGGCGTCGGCAGCCAGCGGCAAGTAAAGTCGCCCACCTTGGCGTATCACCGGGTCCAGGGGAGGGATCTCACTCGTGGCACGTTCGTAGGTCTGCTCGGGCTCGTGGGCAAGCTTGTCGCGGATCTTCTCCCCGGATTTGACGACGTTTGGGGAAAACAAATGCGGGTCGGAGCCCAGGCTTACATAAGCGTGAAAGTCGGGAACGTAGACGGGCCCCCTTTCGACGTCGGGGGTGCTGAAAGAGAATGTTCGTTCTCCGGCTTCGAGGGTCACTACCGTAACATCGTGAGAACCCGGGAGCGAGGGCTCGGCAGCCACTAGCGCCAGGGTCAAACCTTTGGGCGCGCCGGAGGTTGCCAAGTGGAAGGAGTCTCCGTGGGCCGAATCCTCCGCCGATCCTTTCCAAAGCTGTAAACTCCGCAGCCGGCCGTTATAAACATGTACAGATCCGTCCCAGGTATAATCCGATCCCTCCCCGGCTCCCAGTTCCAGACGCACCCGCACGGTCTTTTCCTGCGAGCCGCTGAAGACCTGCACGGCCTCGATCTGCGGGTCAGAAGAAAAGACCAGTCGCACCTTCAAAGTCCGGCGGTAGTCCAAACCCGGCAGGTTCGGCGCGAGGGGATTTTCCGCTTTTTCCAGAGGCTCGAACGTGTACCGGCATTCCGGGCCCTGGCAATCCACCTTGGTGGAAGCCTTCAGCCAGTTCCCCTGCCAGGGATCGTCCGCGGGGTCTTCAATGGTTGGCATTTTCGGGGGGTGATAGGGCCAATTTCGAAACCAATATTCCACTTCCGCCCGGGGGGAGTTGCTCCCGGCCCGAACGCGCACCCGGATCTCCCGGAGGTCGCGTTCTTCCGCCCATTGCAGACCGTAGATGTAGCGCCCATCCGCAGTTCGTTCGGCGTTCTGCCCGGCGGTCCGTGCTTCTTCATAATCAAATGCCACTTGTGACGTGTGCGAATCCTGCACGCAGCACCGTCGGCCGAAAGGAACGATGTCAAAGCTCGCAGTCCCGGCGAGGGCGGAGGAAGTCAGGATTCCCGCGAGGCAGCAGCCGATGATCACGTGAATGATCCGCATGTTCTTTCCTTCATCAGGCAACCGGGCCAGGTGTATCGGGCGATTCCTTCGATCTACTCATTTCGTGTCGTTGCCTCCCCATTCCCGGCCTTGGGACATGCACAGATGTTGTATTGAGCATGGATAAGACGGCTGTCGCCATCCTAAGCCGTCCCCGTGGGACATGCACTCCTGGCGGGTGAGGCTGGCTCGAGCCATAGGAAGGAACTTCAACCTGTGGAATTTGCAAAAAATCCGTGTGAGAACCTGGATTTGCGGCGCTGACCATGCCTCATCCAAGTTCTCACACGGGCGACCTTGTTCCGACACAATTCAGATTACGTGTCGGGTTAGAAGTTAATCTTTATGCCGAACTGAATCACCCTTGCCGCGTTGGCTTGGCCGCCCACAGTTCCAAATCCCGCGGTGTCGTTCCAGTTCGAGTCTATTCCAGTGAATTGAACTTGGTTGAACAGGTTGAAGGCTTCAGCCCGGAATTCCACGTTACCCGTCTCCCCAAGTTTTGGAACCTTCGTCCGCTTGATCAGCGAGAGGTCGGTGTTCCAGGTTGCGAATCCCCTAACACTGGATTCGGTAGGACTCACATTACCGAACGTAAAGGGCGCTGGATTCTTGAAAGCGGCGGCATTGAGATATATGCTCTTCGCCGGGTCGAAACCTCCCCCGGAATGAGCATTCTCGGCCACGCCGGGAACCCGGCTCGGTCGATTGCCACCACCAAACAGCGGCATGGAGGATCCACCACCGATCCCGATGACCGGTCCACTCACCCCCTTAAAGACACCACTGACTTCCCAGCCCCCGGCTACTTCCTTGGCCACCCCGGAGTAGTGTTCGCCGAACGGCAACTGGTAAACCCAATTGACCACCAGGTTATGCGGGTAGTTGTACGTCCCCAGGGTTTTCTCAAGTTTCCGGGTTGCCGTATCCAGCGGGGAGGAGTTAAAGGCCGCGTAGCCTGAGCCCCCCGTACCCGTGGTCAGAGTTTTCGAGAATGTATAGGCAGCCAGGAAGGATAAGTGTTCCGAAAAGCGCTTCTGAACCTTTAACTGGAGCGCGTTGTACCATGAACTGCCGGAGGGTTGAATCCCGTCGTTGATGCTGGTGTATTGAGGATAGGGACGCAGCGCCTGCGCCACCGACCCGGTGAAGCCAGGATAGGGAAGTCGAACGCCCGCGGCGACCGCGTTCGCGCAGCCTCCCAAGGTCAGACAACTAATATCCTGGTTGAGGTCATTTCCCAGGGCCAACCAGGTCGCTGACACCTGATTCATGTTCTCCATCCCGGCGGGGATGTGTACGCCATGGTTCCCAATCCACGCCGCGTCGATGAGAATGTTGTGGGAAAATTCGCGTTGGAGGTCGAGTGTCCAGGTTTGCATCTGGGGTTGCTTGGCGCTTCCAGGGTTGTAATAGTCCGCCAGTCCCCCTACCTGAATCCCCGGACGCAGGTCGGGAACCGCGTAGGGATACGGACTCCAGCCTTTGTCCAAAGAGAAGCCGGGCGTAATTCCACTGTCCGGAGAGGAATATGTTTGTTCCGGATTGTAGCCCGCTGCGAAGGCGTTCCCCCATTGCCTGCTGCCCAGTCCGGAGCCGTTCCCCGCCGAGTAGTTGACCGCAAAACCCGCCCGCCCCACCGTCTTGTCATTGAATCGATAGGTGACGCCAAGCCTTGGACCAAATTCCCTTAAGTCAAGGGGAGGTATCACGCGTGCGTTTCCAAACACATAGGCGCCGAGGAGACCACCGGCAGCCGGGTTCGGAAGGGTTGGATTCATCGCCGACATGCCCTCTTCGTTATCACGAAACGTCTCAGGCACTTCCCACCGCAGCCCGATGTCAAACAACAACTTCGGCGTCACCTGAATCTTGTCCTGAGCATAAAGGGAGAAATAGGGCAGATTCCAATCCCGCCGATTGCCCTTGGAGACCGTTTGGCGCTGGGCGTTATCTCCCGCCCCCACCAACCAGCTCGCAATGGCATTCCCATAGTTCGCAAAGTTGGGAGAGTCCGGCAAACTCGTCTCCGCGTTGGCGAAGTAATAGGTTCCACCCACGCTACCCGCGGAGTACCCGTCTATCTCCCACTGGTACTGTCTCCAGATTTCTCCGCCAAATTTGAATTCATGCCGTCCATGCAACACCGTCACCGTGTCGTTGATGATCCAATACCTACCGATTCTGGCGTTGTCGATCTGATCCGTGTTCCCCAGTTCGGGCATTGAACCAATGTAGAACGCGGGGAAGCCCCCGATGCTCGGATCAATTCCCGGGATCGGAACGGTTGCAATACCATGACGGGGGTCACTGCCGCGACCGCCAATCAGGGTTTCATTGCCAAAGCCAAAATGATTCACCACATGCGGGCTGGGGACGAAATCCCAATTGGCCCGATAGCCCCCGAGCCATCCCGTGGCCGCCGGGACCACCCGGTCTAAAATGGTGGTTTGGGTTCCCCCGAATTCCCCATTGAGGGCCTGCCCGGGATTCCACGTCCGCCAAAGTGAGGCATTGAAATGGTTCTTTTCGTTGTAGTTATAATCGACTTTCCACATCGGAACCCGGTCGATATTGGTCCCCGAAGAACCCGCTCGGGAGATATAGTTGTTCGGGTAGCGGTTGTAGTCCGGAGCCGGCAGAAGGTCGATCATTTTCTTGGCGATGGTGCTGAACCGGTTCGGGCAGATGACGTTTAGAGTGCTACCACAACTGAACTGAGTCCGGGTGAATCCCCCGTGACCATCCGACACCGTCGTGGCGGGATCGTAAATCGGTATCAAGTTCCCGCTGGCGTCTTTCAGTCCGCTAAAATCACCGTTGTGCATCGCCATGGTGGGGATGGTATCCAAACCGGCCTGTAGAGTAGTGGGTGCCACATGGATTTCGTCCCACGCCATGAAGAAGAAGAGCTTATTCTTCTTAATGGGGCCCCCGACCGTGCCCCCAAAATCGTTCTGCCGAACTTTGGGCCTAGTTGCGGCGAAGAACCCCCGCGCATCGAAAATCTCGTTCCGCAAGAACTCGAAGGCATCGCCGTGCCAATGGTTCGTTCCGGACTTCAGGGTGTAGATTTCCACCCCGAATCCCCGTCCATACTCGGGAGGAAAGATACTGTTGGAATTCTTGAACTCCGCCACGCCTTCAAAGGGTGGAGAGCTCTGGTCAATGTAACCCGGCGTCTCCTGCTGACTGAAGGGAACCCCATCGATGATCACTTCCGAAGCCAAATCGGGAGCGCCATTGGTGGAGTGGTTGAATCCGGCTCCCACCACCCCCGGCGTCAGAAAGAGAAAACTGGTAATCTGGCGGCGTCCTGAGGCGCTCGGGTCATAGTTCCCGCCCAGTTCCGACGGGAGGTCGAGCAGGGCTCTGGTTTCCACGAGGGTAGCGTTCTCGGCGGTGTCCACCTGGATGGCCGGCGCAAAGGTGGAATTCACGTTTACTACCTGCGTGGAGGTGCCCAACGCCAGCTTAATATCCAGTGACGTCGTGGTACCGGTCAGAACACTCACTTCCGTGACACTCTTCTGGAATCCCTTCGCTTCCACGACAACTTGAAAGGTGCCGATGGGCAGGTTCTCCAAATGGTAGATTCCTTCCGCGTTCGTCGTGGTCGTGAAGTTGGTGTTCGTGTTGATGTGCGTAGCCTGTACCTGCAATCCGGGAATTGCCCCGCCATTCGGGTCGGTAACGATTCCTCGAATCCCGGTACCGGTCGTCTGGCCAAATGCAGTCACAGACAAAAGCACTGCAAAGGTAAAGGCCAAAAGCATGCCCACGAATCGGCGCAATGTTTTCCCTGACCTTGCCACCGAATTAAAGGGACCGGCTTGCCTCCTCAGCCAACTACCAGTGTGCGGCATAGTCATCCTCCATGCTAGTTATCTCGACCCCCGACGCCAACGCAAATCCAAAGGAAAACTGGTGGCACGCAGTAAGAGCAAGTTGCACTTTTCCGTCGCGAATCCACCAGTAAAGTTGTTTGACTCATAATAAAATCGATTATCGATTGGGCTAATTTGGACCTAGTACCAGGCTTTGTCAAGTCTTTTTTTAATCCTTTTTCCCTGCCGCGATACCCATCTTTCCACCGCGAATCCACTAATAAAATGCCGTGACTAGTATAAATCGATTATCGTTTCGGACAATATGGTCCTAGTGCAGTCTTATGTCAAGTCATTTTTTGATTCCTTTTTCCCTTCGGAAATACTCATAATTCCGCGTCCATCGCAAGGTGGAATCCGCACGGCATGAGAGAAGTATCGGGCAGTATTTAATGGGGCTGCCCCAAAGATGAATCGGTATACCGACGGTGGGGCAAGGTCGAGCCTGCACGAGGGGGGCAAAGGCGGTCTCATCCACCCATCGCACGAAAATGCTTGCGCACGGCACGGTGGGGAAGAGCAGCGCGCAACTTCAGGAGGATTGGTAGAGGTATGATAGGCAACGGAGGGGGTTGCGAAGCGATGATGTGGAACGATGGCCGAAGTGGAAAAACGGACTCAAGGAACTGAAGAGCCGCGGAACATCGGAATGCAGGTCCGCGGTACTTGTTCCTGACTTTTCCGGCTTGATGTTACTTCACCAGGATACGCCCGGGCGTCAGCTTGCCGACCCGGCACCCGCGCGCTTGTGTCCCTTCTTCCCTGCCAAGCCTGACGGTTTACTTTCGGCGGAGCGGATGTACCCCACGTCTTGAATTCCAAAAGTTTCCAGCATGGCCCGAAAGGTCTGCCTGACTTCGTCGGGGCCGCCTTTCTTGAGCGCAGCCACCAACGCATCATGCTCTTCGTAGTCCCTTTCCAGATCGTACATCCTGCCGAAATCGTCCTCCTCACCAGTGGAAATGCGGATCATGTAACTTGCAAACACCGGGGGGCACACAGCGTTGAGCGCCCTCTCTACAGCATGGTTTCCCGAGAACCGCCAGATCGTCTGGTGAAACAACATGTCCAATTTCAGGACTTGAATGTACTCCTTACGCGTCCCGGCCACACGCATGTCTTCCATGATCCGGGTGAGTTCCTGGTAATCCTTGGCCGTCATCCTTTGGTGCGCGAGGGCAGCGGCGATGGGCTCCAGTTCCCGGCGCACCACGTATATATCTTCCATGTCCTTGACGGTGAGCTTGACGACGAAGTTTCCGCGGCGCTCCGATTTGGTCAAAAGACCCTGATGTTCGAGTTCCTGCAAGGCCTCACGCAGAGTAGTTTGGGCCACCCCGAGCCGACGCGCCAGCTTCCCTTCAACAATTCTGGCGCCGGGCACCAGGTCGCCACGTAAAATGGCATCAAACAGCCAGTCTGTAAGGCGAGAGCGCATACTTCCGTTGGCAATGGGTTCCATCATGGGAGAAAGGCCTATCCTTGCAAGTTCCTTAGTGTTGAATGGAGAATCCCTTTTGTCAAGAGCTTTGCCCGACAATGGTGCGCAACATACCCGAAGAAGCCGATGCCGTAGAGGTGGCACGAGCGTCCCGCGCGGGTTGGCAGTTGAAAAACACCTCGGATTCGCAAAGCGTCTACGCACCTACAAAATCTGCCTTGAGTTGGCATCTGGGGAGGATCGAAACCCGGCTGGCCGTTGCCTTTCATGGTGGTCAGGTGTAATGTTGTCCGCCGTGCCGGAGATCAAGAAGGAATTTCCGGGGAAAGCCTTTAACCCGAAAGTCGCAGAGCGCGCTGTGGCATCCGTATTGAAGATTGGCTGACCGCCAAGGCCACAGAGTCGCAGCCGGAATCGTCGCAGGCCGCCGGCGTTACGCTCAGCGCGCTGCATGCGCAAAGCCGCAGGCTGGCATGGCCCGCCATTGCCGGTATCTCCAATGTGATAAAAGGATCGCTTATGCCGATGACACGCAGGGAATTTCTCGCTGTTGCCGCCGCTGCGGGTGTAGCCTCTCCCGCCTTGACCGGGCAGGGTTCGTCGCCATCGCTCCTCGACCTCGCCGCCACCCCCATCTTGATTGAATTCCCCGGCCAGCCGGTGCGCACTCTCCGGCCCGGTGCACCGAGACGAAGCATGGGTAGCCTGTGGGCCGACTTTCCCAAGGCAGGCCCACTGGCAATCCGCCAGGTGCTGCGTGAGATTGGGCCCAATCTTGTGGAACGCTCAATTGAGGTTTACGCCGACGCCGATGCGACGTTTAACATCGAGCTTCCGTACGAGCTCCCCGCCGCCGATTCATTTTACAGTTGGCACAACAAAGTGACGGCGCGCCTCGCGCTGGTGCAGGACGTGAATGAGAAAGGTAAACCCACCGCAGGCGATGCCACGCAACTGCTGCCGTTCGCCGGCGCCAGCGAGAAAGGAAATTTGACCGGTGCTTTCAGCGATTGTCCCGCGTTTTGGGAAAATCGCGCTGAGCAGATTATTGACCCCGCGGCGCATCGCATCTCACTGCGCACCGGCGATGGGACTTCTGCGCACCTGGTCTCCACCATCCCCGGCGATTCCAGCGGCTACTATCATGGCGAACTCGACGGGTGGCAGCACATCGGCATCGGACAGCTTCGCCGGTTCCGCACGTGGCTCTTCTCCGCCCCGGCGCCGAACCTCTATTCCGTTCAACTTGCCGTCCACCATGCCATCGCGAGTGCCCTCCGGCCCGGCGACTCCGACCTCAACGGAATCCTGCGCAACACCTCGTATTTCCTTGTCCGCCGGAACTTGTTCCGCCCTGAAAGCCGTTACATCATCATCAGCGGCGTCACCTATGGTTGGAAGGAGTGGGTTTCCGACATGGCCATGGCCGGCCTGGGCCTGGAGGATCCTGAGATTCTGGCCGAGTCGGTGCGCGGCATCTTCTGGAATCGTTGCAACTATGAGGACAACGCCCAGTGGTACCTCATCATTTCCGCACTAATTGCCCGGGCCGGCTATCATCCCGATGTCGCGCTCTGCCGCCGCTCGCTGGAGTTCATCCTCGACAACGAAAAGAACGGCGCCTACATCCCGCCGATCGCTGCCGGCAACTCCGCGCGCGAGCCGCAGGGTTGGAAGAGCTACATGGATCTCTTCTATTACGCCGACGGTGATTCACCCACTTCCAACCAGGGATTCCATTGCGGTGCGCTGATGGCGGCCCGGGAACTTTCGCTCGGCGTCGAGGAGTCCACGGTCCAACGCGCCTGCCACGCCTACGCGGACATGTTCAACTCCGCCGGCGGATATTTTCCCACCAGCGTTCTGCGTCCCGAAGTCTTCGGCGGCGACGCTCTTTACGGCGAGGCCATTTCCTTCGCGGCTTTCGGCCGGAAGTCTCTGCCGGATGAGCTGGTGCTGCGGCATTGCCGGTACGCCATCAAGACCCAGTCGCCTTACGGAATCCGTGTGGTCGCGAAGGCCAATGGCGACTTGCTGGAGGCCAACCAGTACGGGACTGGAAATCCCCACGGCCTGCCGCCCGAAAAAGCCGGCGCCTACGTGCAGGGCGGAAGCTGGTTCTTCTGCGATGCCGGCGCCTGGCTCTCCGGGCTGGCGCACGGCCTCGAACCCGCCACGGTCGATTCCCTGCTGATCCGCCGCATTCGCGAGGAACTTGCTCACGTCCCCGCTTTCAATGAATCGATCAACACCCGCACCGGCGAACCGCACGGGAATATTCTTTACAGCGCCAATTCGGTTTATATCTGGCTCCGGGCCAGGATTCGCGAACGACTCGGAATCACCGGCGCGGATCCCGTCGACGCCGCCATCACCACCTACCTCGCCGAACGCGCCCGTAGCGCCGACCTTTAGGCCGGCACCCTGGAGTTTGTACATTTCCTGCTCAGCACCACCCCGTCCGTCAGCTGACGGACACCCCTCCTCATCAAAGGAGGGGAGCCGTTAAAGCTCCCCTCCTGAATCAGGAGGGGCGGCGCGCTCGCGCCGGGGGTGGTTTCCGCGGCCGGCGCAGACGGGCCCTTTAATGTCTGCCGCTCCGATGGTTCCACTCTGGGGCCGGGTTTCTTCGCCGTTTCGAGTTGATCGAGCGGACGTGACCACCTCAATCATCAGAAAGTATGGGGTCTGACGGAACGCAGTAGAGATTGTTCTTTTCACTTTCGGATGGCCCCAGGCACGGCATGAACATAATAAACCTGTGCATCATTCCGTCCGCAGCTTCAAAATGCTCTTGAAGGCACGTTAAGCTAGATAAAATGCTCTTAAGAGCATTTCATGGGAAAACCGGCGACAGGAAATGGACTACACTCCAAGGGGAAAACGAAATCAGGTACCGTTTCCATCTAATTCCCAATCCATAAGCCCTAGTGGGAGGCGGCGAAAGCTATGATGTCGGTAAATCGGAAATTTGGTGCTTGGAAGGTGTGAAAGAATTACAAAACTCGCGCAGAGACGCAGAGATTCAGAATAGATAACTGCCTTGTTTTCTTTTCGCCTCGGCGGCTCTGCGCCTCCGCGCGAAATACTGTTGCTTTGTCATGGATTTTTTCACAGCTTCCTGTCCCGCATTTTCACAGCTTGACCCACGGGTCAAGTCAGCCAATTTAAGCAACTTCTTTTTCGCGGTCACCGGGGCTGGCGCAGACTCGCAGTTTGTCTCCGCGAACCCCAAGCGAATGCCGTGGTGAGCGGGCAGCGCGGGGAAAGGGGAAAGGTAGCGAAGAGTTATTCGGCTCCGAGCCGGATTACTCTGCGGTACTTTCCCCGGAGGAGCGTTACGCCGATGACGTTACGCCGCGGGAAATTGAATGAAATGACACGGGGCGGTGAGGGGTTTTAGGAACGTGTTGGACGCCAGGACTAGACTTCGGCGCTGGGTGGTCGGCATACGTCGGGAGGATGGGACATGGTCGAGCGTCCATCATGACACCCGTAACATCGACGCGGCGCCCGTGATCGCCAGCCGACCGTCGGTTGATTGCATCCCTTTGCCCGCCGACCCGACGGCGAGCCGATCCTCCATTTTGCTATTGCAGCGTGGCGTAGCGAAGAGTAATTTCTCTCGGAGAAAGACAACTCTTCGCTACGCCACTTCAGCCCCAAAAGTGCGGAAATATCGTGCCTATCCCGGATTTCCGGCATTGTCGAAAGAAATCGTGGTATATAGTGTAGTAGGTTTCTTGGTTGGACTTACCGTGCGAATTCTCTTAAAGATCGTCGCGATTGTCATCGCGTTTTCGACCATTTCGACCCTGGCCTTGGCATGGCGCTTTTGGCATTTCGGAGCGATCAAAACTCTTGCCGCGTCCGGCGCTTTCGGATGGAGCACGATCCTCGGTTGGGCATTGACATTAGCTCTCGGTCCTTTTGCTACAATTCAGTTGTGGAGACTTCGGAGAGCCGGGCGCCTCAGCGCGTTGGTGATAATCGGATATTGCGTTTCTTACTACGTGCTCGGATGGATGTTATCCCGCCATCGTGCCATAGGACCCACGTTGTTTTTGAGAATAGCATTTTATGTCCTCGTTGCCTCATTGCTACTTCTGCCCTCGGCACGGGAGGCTTGTTCAGAGAAGTCCACTTCCACTTCATAGGGCGGGAAACCCAGGACGGGCACCGATTTCCGGTTTTGGAATACCGTCGGCAACCGTCCTTGAGCCCCAAAAGGGGCGGAAACATCGTGCCTATCCCGGATTTCACCACGATTGCTGCCTCGTCAAACTACCCCTTCACGCTCTCAGCCGCTTGGGTCCAGACACATAAGGGCTACCCCGTTCATAGAACCGGAGCAAGCGCCGGGTTTCTCGCGAAATTCCGATCCTCACGCTCGTGCCTATTTCGCCCGCCGGCCTGACTGAGTCGCCAAGCCACAACGGGCCGGCGGCGCACAGGTTGACGCCGTCATGCTGATTTCCAATACCCATTGCCTGAGCGAGTCTCCCCGGGCCTCTGGCAAGGTCGATCAAGGGCGCTTGGGGGCGGCGAAGGCGCATAAGATCGATTCCACCCGACGGCTCAAGAGCGCGCAACAGGACGCCAGCCCCCACCCCGCGAACTTCGCTCGAGATGTTCACGAGGAAATGCAAGCCATAGGCACGATAAACATACGCGTGCCCACGATCGAGAAACAAAGATTTGTTTCGCGGCGTAAGTCCTCGAAAGGCATGCCCGGCGGCGTCGCCCACCACGTAAGCTTCTGTTTCCACGATCCGCCCGCTCACTCTGCCGGCGCGCGTGTCATGCACTAGCGTCTTACCGATAAGGTATTTCGCGAGTTCGATGGTGCCAGCGGGTAGGCGCGTCCGGTGAAGGCAGCGAATATAACTTTCGTTTTTCTTCTGAGCCATCTCGCCTCGTTTCATCAGCTGGTGGTGGAAACCTCATCCTCGCACCAAATTTCGCACTCGTCATCAAAATCGCGAATCGCGTTGGGAAAACCGGGACACGCACAATATTTCCGATTTAGAGATTCCTTCGGCAATCGCCTTCAAGCCCCAACGGGGTGGCCTAACAAAGCCCAGGACGTTGGCCCAAAAGCGTTAAGATAGGTGTTGACCCGCGAAGAAAAGATGCACCACGGAGCGCACAGAGACCACAGAGAAAACCGCTTCTGTCGGTACGGGCAGGGATTACGCTTCCTTGTTGGTGGACCCATCGTTTCATCTCCGTGCTTTCTCCGTAACCTCTGTGGCCTCCGTGGTGAAACCCTTATCGGTATTCAAAAGGGCTTGGCCTCTTCTCTCCTCGAAGGCTCAAGAATTACCGTAGCACTTATGAGCCAACGTCCTGGGCTTCGCTATTTCGCCCCTTTGGGGCTAAATCATCGGCTGAATCAACAGCCCCCTGAGGGCTCAGAATATTGGCTCTTCCCGTTTCGGTACAAGCTCTAAAGGTCTTATTTCTTGGCGGACAATTTAGGGTCATCGGGGGAAGGTCGAGGGAAGTAACCCCTCACCCGTCCCGATGTATCCAATCGAGTACGGGAGCCACGCCAAAAAGTCTATAATAAC
>JARLGN010000541.1 GCA_031292775.1 Acidobacteriota bacterium
GGATTTCAAACGGCACGATGTGGAAGCCATGCCCGATGGGTCCATCCTGGCGGCTTTCGTGAACGGCGCCGTCCGTACCAGTGAGCAGCAGGAGATGGCTCACCTGCTTCGCCAGAAGGCCAAAGTGCTGGTGGCGTTTGGGTCGTGCGCGCAACTCGGCGGCATCCCCGGTTTGGCAAACCTTTCATCGCGCCAGGGTGTAATGGAGTCGTCATACTGTGAATCGCCTTCGACAGTAAATCCGGAGAGGATGTTTCCGCAAACTCTGTTCAAGCAAAACGGATTCTCTGTAAGCCTGCCGGAACTCTTTGAGACCGTCCGCTCGCTCGACCAGGTGGTTGATGTGGATTACTACCTGCCCGGGTGCCCGCCCACACCAAAGATTCTTTGGGATGCCGTGCACGTTTTGCTCAGCGGGAACCTGCCGCCGAAAGGCACGGTACTCGCTCCCGACCGCGCCCTCTGCGATGAGTGTTCGCGCAAGGACACTCGCCCCGAAAAGCTCACACTGAAAGAGTTCAAGCGGCCCCAGGAGTTGATGATTGATGAGAAGATGTGCCTGTTGGCGCAGGGCGTGGTGTGCATGGGACCCGCGACCCGCAGTGGCTGCGAGGCTCTTTGCCCCCAAGGCAACATGCCCTGCACGGGGTGCTTCGGCCCTACCAGCCGGGTTCGCGACTACGGCGCAAAGGCTTTGTCCGCGATTGCTTCCATCATCGACAGTAATGATGAAGAGGAAATCGAGAAGATAGTGCAAACGGTCCCCGATCCGGTGGGGACGTTTTATCGGTACAGCTTGCCGTCGTCGATGTTGAGGCGCAAAAGGGGATGCTAGTCCGAAACCACCCGGTTGCCCTGTGGGGCCATCGAAACCTGCGGCAGGTTTGGAAAGAGGGTTTAAGGACGTTCACACAGAGTTCACAGAGGCGATGATGGACGAGACATTCGCAACGGTTAAGCACAGAGGACACAGAGAAGGCAATTGCTCTTTCTCTGTGTGCTCTGTGAGATTCTCTGTGCCCTCTGTGTGAAACTTCTTCTCCGCCAAGCGGCAAAAACTGAGTTTGAGGTGAACAGCGATGCCTGAGATTGCACCCCCTGCCCGACGAATTACCATCGACCCCATCACTCGCCTTGAGGGTCATGGGAAGATCGAAATCTTCCTTGATGAGCAGGGGAGCGTGGAGCGAGCGTTCTTCCAGGTTCCGGAGTTGCGCGGGTTTGAAAAGTTCGCGCAAGGGCGTCCGGCTGAGGAGATGCCGCAGATTACCTCGCGGATCTGCGGTGTATGCCCCACCGCGCACCATATGGCCTCCACGAAAGCTCTGGATGCCCTTTACCGCGTTACACCGCCATCCGCAGCCAAAAAGATACGCGAGCTGTTTTACTCTTGCTTTGCCACTGAGGATCATGCGCTTCATGTGTACTTCCTGGGAGGCCCCGATTTCATCGTGGGGCCCAAGGCACCCGCGGCAGAGCGCAACGTGCTAGGCGTCATCGCCAAAGTGGGTATCGAGGTCGGCCAAAAAGTGATCGGGATGCGCCGCAAGCTGCGTGAAATCATGACGGCAATTGGCGGCAAACCCATCCATCCGGTATTGGGATTGCCCGGCGGAGTCGCCAAACACATCAGTGTTGCCGAGCAGGAAAAGATCAAGCAGGTGGCCAAAGAGGCCGTCGAGTTTGGCAAATTTACTTTGGAAACCTTTCAAAAACTTGTCCTCGGGAATGGCGAGTATGTTGACATGATTCGCTCCGACGCTTACACCCATCGGACTTATTACATGGGTATGGTGGATCAGGCCAACAAGGTGAACTTTTACGATGGCTCACTTCGAGTGGTTACGCCAACGGGTGGGGAGTGGAACAAGTTCGCACCGGAAAAGTACCTCGACTACATTGCCGAACACGTGGAGCCGTGGAGCTACATCAAATTCTGCTACCTTAAACCGCTGGGTTGGAAGGGCTTTTCCGAGGGGCCGGAGAGCGGAGTGTATTGCGTGGCCCCACTCGCCAGGTTGAATGCGGCAGAGGGGATGGCGACTCCGTTTGCTCAGGAAGCGTACCAGCAGTACGTTACGATGCTGGGTGGAAAGCCGGTTCATCACACTCTGGCGAACCACTGGGCTCGCGTCATCGAACTCCTATATGCGGCAGAACGGCTCGAGGAACTGTCCAATGACCCGGAGATCACCAGTCAGGACATCCGCACCCTGCCCACCGAGACTCCCCGCGAGGGCATCGGCGTGGTGGAAGCTCCCCGCGGAACCTTGATTCACCATTATCAGACTGATGATAAAGGGCTGATCACAAAGGCCAACTTGATTGTAGCCACCCAAAACAACGCCGCCCGCATGGCCATGAGTGTTGAGAAAGCCGCCAAAGGGCTCATTTCCAACGGATGCGTTTCGGATGGTATCCTGAATATGGTCGAGATGGCTTTCCGTGCCTATGATCCCTGCCACGGTTGCGCCACCCATTCCCTGCCTGGAAGCATGCCATTGATGGTGCGTGTCCACGATTGCCGGGGCAACATCCAATCGACCCTGCGTCGCGATTGGGACGGGAATATCCGGCGGAGGTAAAGATTGAGTCCGAAGTCCGAGGTCCGATCCCTATGGCCGGTCCGTTCATTCTGACTTCCGGCTTCTGACTCCTGCCACGTCGTATAACCTCCGTATTTCACCAGCTCGTTCTTGGACTTCAGACCCCGGACTTTCTATTATGCTTCGCATCCTCTGCCTGGGTAACGAGTTACTCGCCGACGACGCTTTCGGCTTCGTTGCCGCAGAGGAGCTTCGGCGGCGTTTCCCCCAGATGGACGTGGTTTTCACCACCGATTCCGGCTTCCATCTCATCGACTATCTGGATGAAATTGAGCAACTTGTGGTTGTGGATAGCATTCAGACCGGTAAGGTTCCCCCCGGAACCCTATACGTACTGCGAAGTTCAGACATCAAGTCATCATTCGGCCCCTCCCCCCACTATGTCGGACTGTTTGAGACCCTCCAGTTGGCCAAAGAATTGCTGCTAAGTGTCCCGAAGGAAGTTGTGGTTCTGGCGGTAGAGGCAGCAGATTGTTTGACTTTAGGCGGCAGGATGCATGACGCGGTGAAATCGGCCGTGGCGCTGACTGCCGATCTGGTGGCGGAAATAACGCACAATTGGAAGCCAGCCGGCGTCCACCAGGTTCAGGATTCCGGGGATGGTTTACGGCGGGCCATTGTAACCGTATCGGCCCGTTGGGGTTCGGAGCGGCTTGTGGTCATTTGACATCCCCGGAAGTTTTCCCACCCTTAATTCCTCTACCTAGAAATGAGCTACCATGTGTTTGGCGATTCCAGGGAAAGTACTTGATAAGCAAGATTGCGACGGAGCGTTGATTGGCCACGTCGACTTCGGCGGCATCTCTCGCGAGGTTCGGTTGGATTTTGTCCCTGAGGTGGAAGTGGGCGAATATGTGATTGTCCACGTCGGCTTCGCTCTAAGCCGGCTGGACGCGGAAGAAGCGGCAAAAACTCTCGCGTTGCTTCGGGAAATGGGAGCACTGGAAGAGTCCGAGGTCCGAACTCCGGAGTCCGAAATTCCCTGACCGAAACTCGAAGATCGGCCAGATCTCGGGCGAGTTTCGCGTTTCGAGTTTCGATTTTTGGCTTCTGACTTTTGCCTTCGGACCTGGGACCTCGGACTTTGTTTTATGAAATACATCGATGAATATCGTGATGCCAGCCTGGCGCGGCCTCTCATCGCCGAGATCGCTAAGCGCGTTACCCGGCACTGGGTGCTGATGGAGATTTGCGGTGGGCAGACGCATACCTTGATGCGCTATGGCATCGATGAAGTTCTCCCCGCTCAAGTTGAGCTTGTACATGGCCCCGGCTGTCCCGTTTGTGTAACCCCGCTGGAGGTTATTGACAAAGCGTTGGCCATCGCCTCAATGCCGAACGTCACTCTGGTTTCATACGGGGATATGCTGCGCGTGCCTGGTTCGCACTCGGACCTTTTTCACGTGAAGGCCAACGGCGGTGACGTACGCGTGGCGTACTCACCCATGGAGGCGCTGAGGATTGCGCGCGCCAACCCCACGCGCCAGGTGGTTTTTCTTGGCATCGGGTTTGAAACCACGGCTCCCGCCAACGCCATGGCGGTTTGGCAGGCGGCCCGGGAGGGTTTGAAAAACTTCTCCATGCTGGTGTCGCAGGTTCTGGTCCCGCCCGCCCTTCGCATGTTGCTGGAATCTCCTCAGCATCGCGTGCAGGGCTTTATCGCTCCAGGACACGTCTGCACGGTTATGGGATTGCAGGAATACGTAGACCTCAGCCGCGATTTTCACGTTCCCGTGGTTGTGGGTGGGTTCGAGCCGGTGGATTTGCTGGAAGCCATTTCCATGCTGGTGGCTCAACTGGAGGAGGGACGCGCGGAAGTGGAGAATCAGTACGCCCGGTCGGTGGCGCGGGAAGGGAATCGTCCAGCGCAGCAGATCATGGCCAAGGTCTTCGAGGTCTGCGATCGCAAGTGGCGAGGCATCGGCGTAATCCCTCGAAGTGGCTTGAAGTTGCGCGAGGAGTTTTCAGCCTTCGATGCGGAGAAGGTGTTTGACGTCGCTGCGCAGGACACGGATGAGCCTGCCGAGTGCATCAGCGCCCTCGTGCTGCAAGGCCTGAAAAAGCCTCCGGATTGCCCCGCATTTGGCGAGCGTTGCACGCCCGAAAATCCGCTCGGCGCGCCCATGGTCTCGTCGGAAGGCGCGTGCGCGGCCTACTATCAGTATCGACGGCATCACTAGAATCGGGAGTTCGAGGTCCGAAGTTCTCTGACCGAAAATCGAAGAACGAAACTCGAAAATCGCCGCGAGTTTCGATCTTCGGGTTTCGAGTTTTGATCCGCGCTGGCTGGTAACTCGTCACCTCATCCACGACTTCGGACCTCGTACTCTGCTAGAGTTAACGTATGAAATCAGCAAAACCTGAAAACACGGAAGGCTTGACCTCGAACCTTGGACCTCGGACTTCGGACCCTGCCTCTATTGCCAGGGATCCCGCCCGCCAGACTTCGAACTCTTCCTTGGAACAACTCGCCTGTCCGGTTCCTCTACCCGCTCGAGACAAAGTTCTGCTCGGGCATGGCAGTGGTGGCCGTTTGAGTGCGGAATTGCTGCAGAAAGTGTTCCTGCCTGCGTTCCAGAATCCGACTCTGAACAGCCTGAACGATCAGGCCCTGATCAGCGTGGATGGAGTACGGTTGGCCTTTACCACGGATTCATTCGTGGTCAAGCCTCTGTTCTTCCCCGGTGGAGATATTGGCTCGCTTGCGGTGAACGGGACGATTAACGACCTGGCGATGGGCGGGGCGGAGCCGATGTTTCTCAGCGCAGCGTTCATTCTGGAGGAGGGACTGCCGCTCGAAACGCTGGCGCGGGTGGCGGAATCGCTGAGCCGGGCCGCGCAGGAAGCGGGAGTGGTGGTGGTTACCGGTGACACGAAGGTTGTGGAAAGGGGCAAGGGTGACGGCCTCTTTATCAACACTTCGGGAATCGGCCGCGTGCTTCCCGGCATCAATCTCTCTGCCGACCAGGCGCGGCCGGGCGATCGCATTATTCTCAGCGGGTCGATTGGGGACCACGGCATCACGATCCTCTCCCAGCGCGAAGGGTTGGAGTTCGAAAGCGCGATCATGAGTGACTGCGCCGCGCTCCACACACTGGTGGCGGCCATGCTGGAAGCGAGCCCGGCCATTCGCTGTATGCGCGATCCCACCCGCGGCGGCCTTTCGAGCGCATTAAATGAAATAGCGGCGCAATCTCGTGTAGGCATGGAGTTGGAGGAAGCCACCATTCCTATTCAGGAAGCCGTGCGAGGCGCATGCGAACTGCTGGGACTGGACCCCCTCTACGTGGCGAACGAGGGAAAGCTTGTGGCCATTGTGGATCCGGCACATGCGGAAGGAATCCTGGCAGCGATGCACTCGCATCCCTTGGGGAAACAGGCGCGCATCATCGGGCGTGTAACCCAGGCCAATGCGGGCCTCGTGACGATGCGCACATCGCTCGGAACCACTCGCATCGTCGATATGCTCTCGGGTGACCAGTTGCCGAGGATCTGTTGAAACAGTCATCAGCCATCAGTCCTCAGTCCTCAGTAAGCCGATGGGGTGTGATGCCGAGAGCTTATCGATGTGACGCACTAACTGACGACTGAATACTGACGACTGAGGACTATCACCGTGCATGAATTGAGCATTGCCGATTCGATTCTCGACTCGGTCCGCCAGGAGGCACAGAAGCATCCAGGCGCCCACGTGACCAAAGTGGGTGTGCGCATCGGAGCCTTGTCCGGGGTGGAACCGGAGGCGCTAAGCTTTGGGTTCAGCGCCCTCGTGAAGGGGTCTGACCTTGAGCCCCTGGCACTGGAGATCGAGGCCGTTCCCCGCCGCCAACGCTGCCCCGCCTGCGACATCACGTTTACGGTGACGGAGGATAACCTGGCATGCCCCCGCTGCGCGAACGGCGAGACCCTCTTGGCGGGCGGGGAAGAGTTGGATCTTGCTTATTTGGAAGTGGAGGACTGATGGATCGGATTCCGTTGGAGAAAAAGGTTCTGAGTGAGAACGATCGTATTGCCGCACGATTACGTGAAAGCTACCACGAGCATGGAATACTGTGCGTGAACATCATCAGTTCGCCGGGGTCGGGGAAGACCTCGCTTCTCGAGCGAACGCTGGAACGTTTCCCGAAAGGCACGCGCGTCGCGGTGTTGACGGGAGATATTCAGACGGACAATGACGCCCGCCGCCTTTCGCGTTTTGGATTTCCTGCCAAGCAGATCACTACCGGAGGCACCTGCCACCTGGATGCGCTCCGAGTGGAGCGCGCGCTGGCAGACTGGTCCCTGGATAGTCTTGACCTTCTTATTATTGAAAACGTCGGGAACCTGGTTTGCCCATCCAGCTACGACCTTGGTGAGGCAGCAAAGATCGTGATGCTGAGTGTAGCGGAAGGTGAAGACAAGCCTTTAAAGTATCCCTCCATATTCGCGAAATCGGAACTGCTGATCCTGAACAAGGTCGATCTGCTTCCCTATGTCCCCTTCGACATAAAGCTGGCGCGCGAATATGCGCGGAGTATCCATCCTGGCATGGAGATACTTGAGGTTTCTTGCACCACGGGCCAGGGGTTGGACCAGTGGATTGAATGGCTCGAAAAACGCGGAAAGGCAGTGACAAGTGACAAGTGACAAGTGACAAGCCGACAAGCGCCGAAATTCGAGAATCGAAACTCGAAAATCGTAGTGAGTTTCGAATTTCGCTTTTCGGTTGCTCGCCACTCGTCACATGTCACTCGTCACTGTTCTTATGCGCAAAGCCATTGAAATCGCGGGAATCGTGCAGGGCGTGGGCTTCCGTCCATTTATCTATCGTCTCGCCACAGAAAACCACCTGACCGGCTTCATCACCAACACTGAGGCTGGAGTATCCATCGAGGTCGAAGGGGCTACACCGGAGGTTGAAGCTTTCCTTGCGCGGTTGCCTAAGGAAGTTCCTCCGCTGGCTCATATCACCAGCATCGCGGTTACGGATTGGCCTTCGAACCATGATATTGACTTCCGCATCCTGCCAAGTCGAAGCGGCGACACGCGCCGCGTTTTGATTTCGCCCGATGTGGCCATTTGCGGTGACTGCCTGACGGAGCTGCTCAATCCTGCCGACCGGCGATTCCGCTATCCTTTTATCAATTGCACCAACTGCGGCCCGCGGTACACCATCGTTCGGGATATCCCCTACGACCGCGCCAAGACCTCCATGGCTGCGTTTCTCATGTGCCCTGAATGCCAGCGCGAGTATGACGACCCGCGCAATCGCCGGTTCCATGCTCAACCGAACGCCTGCGGCATTTGCGGTCCGCACGTTGAATTGTGGGACAACCAAGGGCGGCCCATCGAAGTCGCAGATCCCATTCAGAAGACTGTCGAATTGCTTGCCGCTGGTGAGATCGTGGCGATAAAAGGGTTGGGAGGATTTCATTTGGCCGTGGATGCGATGAATGAAGCGTCCGTGGCGCGCCTGCGCGATAGAAAGCGGCGCGTGGAAAAGCCCTTCGCCATCATGGCTCCAAGCCTTGCCGCGATAGAAAACTTCTGCCGGCTGGATGATATCTCGCGGGACCTCTTGCAAAGCCCCGCACACCCTATCGTGCTTTCAGAAAAGACGCAACTGGAACACCTTGCCCCTTCCGTTGCGCCGTTCAACCGTTACCTGGGAGTCTTCCTGCCCTACACGCCCTTGCATCATTTGCTCTTTGCCGGGGAGCGCTATTCGGCGCTGGTCATGACCAGCGGCAATATTTCGGAAGAGCCCATTGCCATCGACAACGCTGAAGCGGTGGAACGATTGCACGCCCTTGCTGATTACTTCCTCGTCCACAATCGCGACATCCTTTTGCGCGCAGATGATTCCGTGGTGCGCGTGGCGGGCGGCAGGGCGCGACAGGTGCGACGCTCGCGCGGATATGTTCCGGCGCCGATCTTCCTGAGTCAGGAATTGCCGCCGGTACTGGCGGTCGGCGGAGAGATGAAGAATACCATCTGCCTTACCCGGGGCCGCGAGGCGTTTCTCAGCCAGCACATCGGCGACCTTGAAAACCTTGAAAGCTACAAGTTCTTTGGATCAACCGTCGCGGGACTCCAGCGTATCCTGGAGGTTGAACCGAAGATTCTTGCCTACGATCTCCATCCTGACTATTTTTCCACGCGGTGGGCGCTGGGGCAGGTGGGCATGGAGCGCGTAGGGGTTCAGCACCACCATGCACACATCGCAAGCTGCATGGCAGAAAACCATCTTGACGGGCGTGTTATGGGTTTCGCTCTCGACGGCACGGGCTATGGGCTTGATGGAAACGTGTGGGGCGGGGAAGTGTTGGCTTGTGATTATCGCGGCTTTGAGCGTCTTGCCCACTTGCAATATATCCCCATGCCGGGAGGAACAGCCGCGATCGTCGAGCCCCGACGCATGGCGATCAGCTACCTGTTTCATCATTTTGGCCGGGAATTATTGGCATTGGATATTCCCTTTGTGCGCGGACTGAACCGGCGCCGGACGGAGACTCTTCTTGAGGTGATCGAACGCGGGGTGAATTCCCCCTTGACCTCAAGCACGGGCCGTTTATTCGATGCCGTCGCGGCCATGGCCGGAGTGCGCGAGCAGATCAACTATGAAGCCCAGGCGGCCATTGAATTGGAAGCTGTCATGGAAGAGATCCCCCAGGGAGTCGGTTATCCCTTTGCGATTCGAGATGAAGAAGGCGTCTGGATTATCGATAGCCGACCCATGTTTTTGGCGCTCGTCCGGGACATCCGCGCCGGGGTTCCCATCGGCATAATTAGCCGTCGATTCCATTCAGGTTTTGTGGATGTGCTGGCGCGTACGGCGGAACTGGTGCGCGAGCGGACCCGTCTCGACCGGGTGTGCCTCAGCGGCGGGTCATTCCAAAACTGTTTTCTTTCCGAACATCTTCAAACGCGCCTCGAGCGAAATGGATTCCAAGTATTCACCCACGCTGAGGTTCCCTGCGGCGATGGCGGCATCAGTTTGGGCCAAGCACTGATTGCCGCGCATCACACTGATTAGAGCCCAAGGTCCGAACGTCCACTCTTCGGATTCCTCATATCCTCGGATCCACGAGTCCACTGCTTTCGTTACAGGCCCCGTATTTTGGACTTCGGACCTTGGACTGTGTCCCCCTTACTTCCCGAAGTGGAAGACAACCCCGGCGGAATATTCCAAACTATGAGCAGCGCCGCTAATGGGGAAGCTGGGACTGCCGGTGGATGCCGACGTGGCGAGGCCATACGTGGGCGAGCCTGTAAGGTGGTCTCGAATGTCAAGGCGAAGGCCAACGTGCCTCATCAATTTCATTTCCAATCCACCGCCGTAATTAAAGCCCAATTTGTTGGCAGGGGTAAGCGGAGCATTACTGTAGCCATTGAAAGACGATGTCCCTGTTGCCAAGGGTGTGAACCTGTCGTATTCGAGTCCGGCCACAAGGTAAGGCTTGACGCGCCAGAATGATTTTGGTGCGTGGGCGACCAAGTCTCCACTCACTCTCTGATTGCGGATGCCATACGCCAACTCATTCGCACCCGAGGAATTGTCAGTCAGGGCAAGGTTATTCCGTACCATGGCGTAAGAACCTTCCACCCCGAAGAGTTTGTTAAGGCGAAATTCCGATCCCACTGTGAAGCCACCGCCCGTCTTGTAAGTGGAGCCGAACTGGCCCGCAGGGACTGTGTAATATTCTTTGTCGAACAGTGAGGAACCTGTGCCCATGGCAAAAACGTTGATGTTTTGGGCGTGCAGGGCTGTTGCGCTTATACCTAAAGCCGCGAGCACTACCAACACTTGCAAAAGTTTTCGAACCTTCATTGCATACCTCCCATGGAATATGGACTTTTGACTTTCACCACCCGCCACTTAGACACACGTCCACCCTGAGGACTCGCCGAAGACGAGCCTCCGCCCGGGAAGAGCGTGGCCCCGTGACGGGGTACACTACGACCTGCCGAAGCTAACCTGGTTTTCGATTGAGACGACAGACTCGAGAGACCTACTGCTATTTGTACGTCGCGGCGAGCCGGCGCTCTCGTTCAGGGGTGGGATTGCGCCGCAGTCGCCGCGTCTGTCATCCATCAGACGCCAGCATCCTGTTACGAAAGATTGGATGCAAGTTCCTCCGGGAAAGGTTGGTTGGGGCGCACTGGGAGCGCCGTTGGTAAGGGCCGGCAAGGTTGGGGAGAATGCTTAGGGATGTAATGATAGGTATTCCAGCAACTTTCGAAACGCCGCTCCGCGGTGGGAGACGGCGAATTTATCTTCGGCAGGAATTTCCGCAAACGTCTTACCCAGCGGGGGGTAAAAGAAATAAGGGTCGTACCCAAAGCCTCCAGAACCACGGGCTTCATCGATGATCACACCCTCGGCGTACCCCTCCACCACGGCCAGAATGTCGCCTGCTTCCGCCAGAGCAATCACGCAAGCGTAATGAGCGGCACGATCAAAGAGCTTGTGCGGCCTGGGGGTAGTTGCCGCCAGGGCTCGGCGCCGGACTTCAGCTTGGTGAATCTCTTCGAGCAGCCGCTGATTGTTCTCTTCATCGGTGGCCTGGGGGCTGGCAAAGCGCGCGGAATGGACTCCGGGAGCGCCGCCGAGCACATCCACACAGAGTCCCGAGTCGTCAGCGAAGACCCATCCTGATGAATGTCGGCTGTAATGAATGGCCTTCTTCCGGGCGTTTTCCGCAAAGGTTGCGCCGTCCTCAACACAAACCGTCAACTCTGCAAATCCGGGCAGCGCCTCAAGCGAAACGCCTCGCGCGGCAGCCGCCTCGCGGAACTCCCGCAACTTTCCGGGATTGGAGGAAGCCAGGTAGAGTGGTTGATTTGCCATGGTATGGTGTTTCTATCTTGGTAACTCGAATTTCAGAATCGACTTCTGAACTTCGACGAGATGATTGATGGCGGGGCGCGCCAGTTCAATCAATTTATTCAGGTCTTCCAGGCTAAACGTATGTCCCTCGGCGGTGGCCTGAGTTTCCACCAATCTCCCCGAGCCCGTCATCACCACGTTCATATCCACTTCGGCGCTGGAATCCTCGGCGTAGCTCAGGTCGAGCAGCATCTCCTCACCCACAATGCCCACGCTGATCGCGGCCAGATAGTCCTTTAGCGGGTTGACCTTCAGGGCACGTTGGGTCTGCAACTTCTGGATCGCCAGGCCGAGTGCCACCAGCGAACCGGTGACGGAAGCCGTGCGCGTGCCGCCATCGGCTCGGATCACGTCGCAGTCAATCCACACGGTTCGTTCGCCCAGAGCTTCCATGTCCACAACGGCGCGGAGTGAACGGCCGATCAGTCGCTGGATTTCCATGGTGCGTCCGGAGGGGCGGCCACGTGTGGACTCGCGCCCCGTGCGCGTGCTGGTGGCCCGTGGAATCATGGCGTATTCGCTGGTAATCCAGCCTCTTCCGCTGCCCTTCTGGAAGGAGGGGACGCCGTCATCAACTGAGGCCGTGCAGATAACCTGGGTTTCGCCCAGGCGAATCAGCGCCGAGCCTTCCGCGCTGGAAATGAAGTTGGGAATAATTTCGATTGGCCGCAATTCGGTTATTGCCCGTTGGTCCGGCCGCATCAGCTTGCCGCCGGTGTAAAGCAGACCGCTTATAGGTCGAGGTGTAGGCATATGTCCTTAAGGAGTGGATTTGACACGAGTGAGATCCGGGGTAAAGGCAGAGGTCAGATCAGCGTGCCCGTCCAGGGTCTCAACTTCCTGCCCCAGGATGAGAAAGTGGACGCGTTTCACCGAGGGGATATTCGCGGTAATGGAATTCACAATTGAATAGATCGTCAGAGTCTCAGTTTGAATGCCGGACTCAAACTCGCTCAGCATATCGTTCGAAAAGTCGACATAAGCGGTGCCATCCGCGCAAAGAAACACCGCACGAACATTTGTGGAGGCGGGCAGGATGCGGGCGTATCCCTGATGTGACCCTTCTGCAAGCGCCAGCACCACCTGACGCACGCGGTCCGCGTCAGTTCTTGCCCAGGTGATGGGACGGCTTTCCGCCGCGACTTTGCCTTCGCTCAGAGAGGGGAAGTATAGCGTTGCGTTCTGTGATGTCCCGTTGTTCGACTGTAACGCAAATTGGTTCAGCTTGGCTCGCGCTGCTTCCTCAGCATGTTGGGCGGGTTCAATAAAAACGCGCCGGGCAAGTGAGCGCAGGTAGAACACTCCTGCACCCAGAGCGATGATCAGGATGAGAAGCAAGATTTTAGCGCGGGCCGTCACGGGTTAGTTACCTCCCTTCTCAATGCTGGCCAGAGCTTGGACAACGGCCCCGGCCACCTGCTGTTGGAAAGAGGGGTTGGTGAGCGTCGTCGCGTCTTCGCTTGGACTCAGGCCGCCCAATTCGATGGCCACAGCGGGAGCATTCACACTACGCAGAGTGCGAACTGGCGCGCCGGTGGGCAGGTCCACTTGCACGCCATTCATCAGTGCAAGTTGCTGCTGGAGGGCAAGCGCCAGCACGCGGCTTTGCTCCAGCTTTGTTTCCTGTGCTTGCCCCCATGGCACAAAGATGGGCGCTGGTACATCGGGTTCAGCGGGCGGCGCGGTGGTGGGAGGTTGAAACGTAAAGATCGTGATGCGGGGTGACGCTGTGCCTAAGTCTCCCGCATGGAAGCTGAGAAAACAGATCGCGCCGGAGAGGTTGGATGCCAGGGCACGCTGATCGGAAGTGACATTCACGTCACCGGAGCGGGTCAGCACCACCCGATACTTTTCTGTCGCCAGCAATGCGGATCGCACGCGGGCCACGTACAGCGCCGCCAGGTCCTTTTCCAGCACACCGTCGCGGCTGCGGCCACCGTTGTCTGTCCCCCCATGGCCGGCATCAAGCGCCACGACGGGAAGGGGCGGACCGGGCGGCACGGCGGGCGACTCCGCCGTAACTTGCGGGCCTGGCCCCGGTGCAGTGGGCTCCGCAGTGGTGGACGAGGGCGGAACTGCTGGTTTGGGCGGTTGTACCTGGGCGGCTGACGATGGGGGTCTTACCACATCGGCCAGAAGGATTTTCCCGCCTTCGGCCTGTACGGGGTAGAAGTTGAGTCCGCTTGATGTGGGTGAGAGGATGAGTTTTGGCACTCCATCATGATCGTCATACTGCAATTCGCTGAGGTAAGGATTCTGGAAGCGATAGGCTGACTCCATCGGTTCCATGGGCCGATCATTCAAAAACATGACCCACTTGCCGTTGCTGGAGGCCGTCCGCACTGCAATCTTGTCCGTGAACTGCACCGTCAGCCGCGCCCCATTGGCAATGGGGTCCACTCGGACCGTGAAGGAAGCGGGCCTGACGTCGCCAAAGAATATTCGGTTTGTCCCTTCCTGGTATTCAATCGTTTGACGCGTCAGGTGAGGCAGAACGGTGGTGAGGAATGCCACCGGAACCATCCACTGGCCCCCTGACAGGTGTACGGGTTGCGGCAGTTGATACCTTACCTTCTGAATTTGGACGCTTACTTCATTCGCGCGCAGTTCGATGGGCGTAGTGCCAAACCAGACTTTGAGGGAATTCTTTTTTTCCTGAATTCCCCCAACCTTTCCTACGATGTTCAGAATCTGCAAAAGGGGCAGGAACTTGGTATTTCCAACGGTTTCGATAGGGAGGATCTGGCGCCTCGAAGGGGAGTAGAAGACAAAATTATCACTGCGCATCTCGCGCGTGGGCCAGAAGAACGCGGCCAGGCCAAGCAAAAGAATGACCGGCACAAGCAACCGGGGTCGGGAAAATCGCTGCGGGAGGGAGGCCGGCAATTCTTCGTCACCTTCGCGCCGGGGTAGGGGCGCACCATGCATGGGTATTCTGCTCAACCCGTGATTCTATAAGAATCAGTCGCAGGCGGCAATGAGGTTCGGAGGATTTGTGCGCGACATGAAAGTGCAAGCCGAGAGATGCCGTACTTCCCAGCCCTAACTGGGGGGCCTAACATGGACGGAAATCCTTGTTGACGCTCTCATTGTCAACGTCACCCCTTTATCCCCTGCTCAGCACCACCCCGTCGCTCGGCGCGCCACCCCTCCTCATCTGAGGAGGGGAGCCCTTGAAGAACTCCCCTCCTGGTTCAGGAGGGGTGGCACGCAAGCGCCGGGGTGGTTACCCGTAAGCAATGTGGATATCTGCGCCGGGGCATTTTCCCGCAGCCTGCTTAACCCTGTCCTTCCCAACCCGTGATAAGAAATCTGGCCCTAAACCGCCACGAGGTCGCGCAACTTCACCACTTGACCTCCGCGGTCGATGCTTCGGTAAGCACCGATGCCGATCAGGCTGGCGTAGGTTGCGGCGCGTGTGCCGGCAAGCGAGCCGAGCGGGTCAGGCGCGCCGGCCTGGCGAAAGAGGAGGTTGTGCATTGAAGGGTCGGCCCCACCGTGGCCGCCAGCGAGGGGCTTGGGCAGGTCAGTGATGAGTTCCGACTTTCCAAAGGTCCGCGTCAGGCGAAGATCTTCTCGTCGGTAGTCCCCGCCTGCGTAGCTGTTCCAATCGATGCGCCCCTTGGTGCCATTAATGATAACCTCATCCCCTTCAAAGGGCAGGAAAGCATCCAGAGTATAAGTAAGGCTGGCATTGTTTTCATATCGCACGATGACCGACATGGAATCGTAGATGTTGGTGTCCTCTTTCCAAACGCAGCCGTCCCGCAGATATCCGTCCTCCGATTCGCACTCGGCATAAAGCTTCATATCAAATGCGCTGCGAGTGATGTCCCAGTAGAACTGGCAGCGATCCTTGTAGGGGCAGACACGGCAATGCGAGCTGCGAAAGGAGTTATTCCTGCCATACACGCGCAGCGTGCCGTGAGCCTCCACTTCCACAGGTACGGAATCCAACCACCAATTCACCTGATCGAGGGTGTGGCAGCCCTCTGTGATGAGGAGCGAGCCGGAGTTCTCCCTTAACCGGTGCCAGCGGCGGAAGTAACTGGCGCCATGATCCGTGCTCAGGTACTTGTGGAAATTCACTGAAATGATATCGCCGAGGGTCTTATCGAGTGCAAACTGCTTGATCCTCTTTGCCCCCTCGATGTGGCGCGCATTGAACGTGACCGTAACTTTCTTCCCCAAGCGCTTTTCCGCGTCCAGAATTGATTGGCACTGCTCTTCATCGGTGCCGAGAGGCTTTTCCGTAATCACGTCATAACCCAGTTCCATGGCGCGAATGATGTATTGAGCGTGCGTCGAATCCATGGTGGCAACCACAACCCGGTCGGGCTTGGTGGCTCCGATCATCTGGTCGAAATCCACGAACGTCGGAGCGTTGATGCCAATGAATTTCTGGGAGGCCAGGGCGCGCTTGGCGTTGATGTCGCATAGGCCCACGATTTCGACGACATCGCCACAATCCTGCAGCAGATTTCGTCCCCACATTGTGGAACCGCGGCCGCCAGTCCCAACCAGCGCCAGTCTTTCGCGGCGGGGTTCCGCAGGTGTCGTCGCCGCGGTTCCCGCGATTGCCGCCGCAGCAACCGCCGCTCCGCTGCTCCGAATGAATTCACGCCGATTAAGGTTCGAGGATCGCTCTGAAGTCATAGTTCCCTCCACTGATTCAATGACCCCGCATTGTATTCCAACTGGATGCCGGCAGTCACTAATCCTTAGAATTGCGCTCTTGACGAGCGACTTGCTTAAATTTAGCGACTCGGTTAAGGCGCACAGAATGGCTTCTTACCCACTATCTGTGCTTCCAGAACGGTCTTAGCGGTGCCCATCCTGGTTCCCCGCAGGGGATACATATAATAGCCGGGGGCGACGCCCCCGGAACGCGCACGCACAAACAGAGTCCGACCCTGAAAGGGTCGATTTGCAGTGATGTCCTGACGGTCTTGAGATATGTGGTCAGAGGCAATGCGACCCCTTCAGGGTCGGAAATCAAACGGCGCACTTTCCGGGGGCGTTGCCCCCGGCTATTAACTTGTGCCCTTGCAGGGCGTGAAGATACTTGGATAGGAAAGCACGTCCTCCGGCCTGACACGTCCTTATGCTTACATTAATGCCTGAGTTCTTGCTCATCATGGGCAGCCGAAGCGCCGGGCTTTGCCCAAGGATGACAGTCTTGGCATTTGTCGTCCTCGTTGAACCACTTACCTCTTCGCTTCCCCGGTGGCCGCGCCGTGGAGCTTAACTTCCACTTTCTCTTCGACGGTGTCGTAATACTGCTTCAAAATCTCAATCACTTCGGGCCGGGAGAATTCCGCGGGAACGCGTTTCCCCTCGCTCATCAGTTTGCGGAGCATGGTTCCGGAAAGCAACAATCGGGCGCCCCCTTTGTAATTGCCGTTGTCATCGATTACGGCCTTACTTTCGTGGGGGCAGGTTTTCATTGATGCCATAGTGCCGCATTCGTAGCAATAGAAAGTCCAGTCCATACACAGAGCGCGCAGCTTCAAAGCGTCCGCGGGAATTTCCTGGAAGATCTTCTGGGAGTCAAAGGGGCCATAGTAATCCCCGACGCCGGCGTGGTCGCGCCCCACAATCAGGTGCGAGCAGCCATAATTCTGGCGGAATACGGCGTGAAGGAGGGCCTCGCGCGGTCCCGCATAGCGCATCTCCATGGGGTATCCGCCCTGGATCACTCGATCCCGCCGGAAATACTTGTTCACCAGCGCGTCGATGGCTTTCACGCGTACTTCTGCCGGAATGTCACCGGGCTTCAGTTTGCCCACCAGTTGGTGGATGTATACGCCGTCGCACACCTCGATAGCGATCCATGCCAGGTAAGCGTGGGAATTGTGCATGGGGTTGCGGAGCTGAAGAGCCGCCACCGTGCTCCATCCCCGCTCTTCAAATAATTTGCGGGCTTCCGCCGGCCGTTGATAAATGCCCTTAAACATCTCCGGGTAATAGGATTCGGAGATGACTTTTACCGGGCCTGCAAGATTGACCGGTCCCTGCTCCATAACCTTCTGCACGCCGGGGTGAGCGGAGTCCGTGGTGCGGAACACCTGTTTACACTCGTACTCCTTGTCGATGGAGTATTTTTCCGCCACCTTCATGGTGCCCATGATGGACTCGGTTTCAACGTCCCACAGGGCCACTTCTTCGCCAATGGCGATGGACTTGGCCATGTCTTCCGCAGCGGACAAGGTAATGGGGATGGGCCAGAAAAGGCCCTTCCTGCTGGGCAGACTGTAGGTTTCGCAGCAACCCTTCCAGTCGTCCCTGCCCATAAACCCCTCGAGAGGAGTAAACGCGCCAATCCCCATCATGATCAGATCACTCGTTTCCCGAGTGGTCATGGGGACTTTCTTCAAGCTTTCGGCCCTCTTGCCCTCCTGCTCGCACGATGAGCCTTCCAAGAGAAGGGGTGTTAATTGGCTGCTCCCATGAGGGAGAATCAGCTTGCTCATTGGTACCTCCGATGAGAATTGCACCACGTGGCCACACGCCACATGCTTGCATGGAATCGCCTCAAACCGTTGAACGATTGAGTTCCTTGTGTAAAAGCCCAAACTTGAACATGATACCCTTTGCAACGTTCACCCGCATAGGGGGAAGGCATAGGTCCGCAGGCTTAAATTCTCTCGGTCCTCTTTGCAGCCTGAAAGAACCCAAGTCTAGGTGTATGCATTCGCGAGGCGTTTCCACAAACGCTATCGCATGCCAAATGCGTTGTGTCGAGAGCAAGAGAAGGATCGGATGCGCGAGGCAATTGGCCAAATCGGAGTCTTCGGTTGAGGTGCAAGGGCTCGCTGACTGCATTCTGAGGTTAGAATAGAAATTGTGGCAGCCGACTGCGCGTGCACCGGAGCGGGATCCAATTCATAGAGAAGTCATTAGAGGGGCCGCACGTCTTGAGGAGCAGCCACTTTGTCGATCATATCTTTTCACCATTATGGGAGTTCATTCATGTGTAAGGACTCAAATCAATATCAGCGGTGTCTGCTTCATAATCTCGGGAGAGTTTTGGGGGCGATATTTGTTGTCTCCGTATGTCTGGTCCAGACGGCAATGGCGCTTACGCCGGCCGGTTTGAAAACAGAATATCTGGACAATCCGCAAGGGATTGATACCCTTCGTCCTCGATTAAATTGGACTTTTACCGTCACGGGACGCTCTCAAAAACAGCTCGCCTATCAAATCCAGGTGGCGGACTCCGCCGAGCAGCTCAAATCCGGGAAGGGCATCACTTGGGATAGCGGGAAAGTGCCCTCCGACCAGAACTTTGGCATCGCCTACGACGGGCCGGAATTGGCAAGCGGTTCGCGGCACTATTGGCGGGTCAAAGTTTGGGACCAGGATGGCAAACCTTCCATATGGTCACCCACCGCGTCGTGGGGAATGGGCTTGTTGCAGCCATCCGATTGGAAAGGGAAGTGGATTGGCGCGCCCAGCGAGATGACGTGCCCGCTGCTGCGCAAAGAGTTTTCCGCGAGCAAGAAGATCAAGCAGGCTACTGCCTATGTATTTGGCTTCGGCTTCTACGAACTGCACCTCAATGGAGCCAAGGTCGGCGATCACGTTTTGTCGCCGGTCAATTCTGATTACAAAAAGAATCTCTATTACGACACGTACGATGTCACGGCTCTTTTACGGCTGGGCGGCAATGCCGCAGGTCTTTGGCTGGCCAATGGATATGATAAGAATTACAACCAATACGGGTACCGCTGGATGGGTGGGAAGCAGGCGATCCTACAAATTGACATCCAGTTTATGGATGGCACTCACTCCAGCATCGTGACTGACGAATCCTGGAAGGCGGCGGAGAGTCCCATACTTTCGAATAGCATTTATAACGGTGAAACCTACGACGCTCGCCGTGAAAAAATTGGATGGGACCGGTTTGGGTACAACGATCGCGACTGGCAACCGGTACAGATTCTGCCCGCCCCTGCCGGTTTAATGCGATCGCGTTTGATGCCGCCCATCAAGGTTCGCGGGACGATCCACCCCATCAAGGTGAATCAACCCAAGCCGGGAATGTTTGTCTTTGACATTGGGCAGAACATGGCCGGGTGGACACGCCTGCGCGCCAGCGGCGCAGCGGGCACCACCATCGTGATGCGTCATGCGGAAGATCTGCTTCCCGATGGGACATTGGACATCCTGACCAACCGGGCCGCCAAGGCTACAGACACCTTCATTTTGAAGGGCGCCGGGGTTGAAGTGTTCCAGCCGCGGTTCACCTATCACGGATATCGATATGTCGCTGTCACCGGCTTCCGGGGAACCCCCACTTTGGAAAGTATCGAAGGTACAGTGGTTCACGACGGCTTCGACTCCGTGGGCCATTTTCAATCCTCTGATCCGCTGCTGAACCGAATCCATCGCAACCTTCAGTGGGGCGTGATGAATAATCTGATGGGATACCCCACGGACAACCCCGTCCGCAACGAACGCACCCCTTGCCTGATGGATTCGATGATGGCGGAGGAGACCGCGCTCTATAACTTCGACATGAGTAACTATTACCCC
>JARLGN010000542.1 GCA_031292775.1 Acidobacteriota bacterium
GCGCCGCCCTTCTTGAGATCGTGATGAACGGAATAATAGGGCGTGGAGAGAATCCATTGCTGATTCTCCTCGTCTTTTCGAACTGCATACTCCTGCGGCCAATTGGCCTTTGGTCCACGCTTCGATGGAACCGCAGTCTGCGCTGGCGCCGGGTCCGCCGCCGCAGGCTGCGGCAATCCGGCACTGCCGATTCCACCGAGCGCGGCAAGCCCGGCGCTCGCTTGGGCGGTAGCCTTTAAGAAATCCCTCCGGTTTACTTCCATTTGCCTGGACATGATTCCCCCTCAAATGAATGAGCTAAAAAAGGTATGCGGCGTTGTTTTCGCACTCGCCACCACGCAGCCTGGACGGCAGGCGCAGGCACTTCGCCAAGAGCCATATACCAACTATCGGAACGTGTAACGGTAAAGCGAGCAGTGGGAAGCGTAATAGATGCCGGTTGAGTCCATGGCGAAACCGGCGGTGACCCGCCCCGGCGCGGACGCAACCAGGGTGACCTGGTAAGTCGCGGGGTCGATCTGGAAAATCCCCTTTGGTGACAAGCCCCAGATCTTTCCGTCCGGTCCCACTGCCACGCTGTTGTAAATTGCGCTGAAATCCACTTGAGAGCGGTGGATCACCTGGCGCGTTAGCGGATCGAAAACAAACAGCGTTCGGCCCGCCATACCGAATACGCGGCCGTTAACCGCGATCAGGTCAGTGATGCCCCTGGCATCTGCCACCGGCACGGTTTCAAAGATCTTCTTATGCGCCGCGGTGTCCCACAAGAATAGCTTGGCTTCCTTCTCCGTGGGATGGCTGCCGCCGCCTCCACCAATAGTTGTACCGCCTACAATCAGCTTGCCGGCCGCCGTAAGCGTCACCACGCTTTCGTTTTGGACGATCTGTTCGTGCTCTTCCACCGCTCCGGTGGCAACGTTCCAGATGGTCAGCGGACCTCCCAACTTGCCGTAACCGGAGACTGCGCCGACATAGATCTGGCCATCGGGGCCTTCCATCGCCGCTTCCGGCCGCCAGCCGTGATCCTCACCAGCGAAGTGGTCCAGCACCGGGTTTTCGTTGGCGTCCACGCCGGGGTTGTGCGGGTGGGCCTCCCGATCGGCGGCAATCGGATCTTCGTGGAACGGTTTGGAGGGGTTATAGATCATCAAGGACGCAAGCGTGCCATAGCCCGCCATCAGCAGGCGTCCGTGACGTGGCAGGAGGGAATAGACTTCGCCACCGCCGATGTGCCCCAGGTTTTCGAAGGCGCCGGCGCGCGGGTTGAATCGCACCAAATCGGCAGGCAGTACGCTGCTGGCATATAGTGAACCGTCCGGGCCAAAGGCCACGCGGAACAGGTCCAATTCATTGCCTTGATAATCGAACGGCCGCTCGGTGACCGCTCCGGTGTTGGGGTTGGTGATGCGGATTACGTTGGCGCTTACATCGACCGTCCGGCCATCTTTCAGTACGTTTTGAGGGACCTCGGGTGAGACATCGTTCGCCGCAATAGGGATGGCGTTCCATCCGTCCAGGCGATACCAGTCATTCCCTGCAACGCCATACACCTTACCATCGCGCCCACGATGCACCCCCGCTTGTCCCACCACCTGCGAGTGGACGGGAAGGATTTCGCGATGCTGGCCCGTCGAAATCTGATATGCGGCCACATTGGCCTTGCTGGTGCCAATCCCAACATACACGAAACCATCATCGCTGCCGGCCACCGAGTGCGCATATTCCTCCACCGGGTCCATGCGGCCCAAGTCTTCAAGCGCGCCGGTTTGGGGATCGTAGCGCACCAACTTGGCCTGGCCGTAAGTTACTCCATACAGTTTGCCATCCCGACCGAAGGCAAGCTCCCAAATATAACTTTCAGTCAGGCTGGGACGGCCCAGATCCATCAACTTGCCTTGCTTCGGATCGAGGCAGTAAAAATGCGCGCCTTCGAGCGTGCCCAGGTAGACCTTGCCATCGGGACCAGTGATCATCGCCCGCGCGCCGACTTCGGAGGCAGCAGGATTGGGAAATACCTGAAATTGCCCGGTATCGGGGTCTACGGAGACAATGTCAACCGTGTTGCCGACGTAAAGATAGCTGAGATAGAGACGCTCGCCTTGTCCGCCCGGTCCCGCCGATACGGTTGCGCCGGTGAGGCCACCGAGAGCCCGCAAGGTTCCGAGTTTTTCAAACTGGGTTTTCCCCCCGGCTTGGGCAAAGAGACCCACCCAAACCAGAGCAACGATGGCACAAAGAAAAGTCCGCATGGTAGCTCCCTCGCACGTTTCGTAAGAACATTGAGGTAGTTCTCACGTCCTGCCTCCTCTAACTGTGGCACGTACTTTAGCAACTTCTCTGGTTCTGCTCGCGGCTTTTTGCAGGGCGACTTCCCTGCGGAACGCGCCAACATAACATAATTCAATGCGGACGGGGTTCTTCGATTTGTGACGCGCTCCGGCCGGTACCCGCGATGATGTCGCCAGCGCACAAGTTTCCGCAGGCGTCTTGGAGTGTTGCCGCGAAGCTGCCGCCGTTCCACGAATGTGATCGGCTCAAGATTTGAAGGTAGTTGTTAACGCTACGATATTCCAAGGCGGTAGCTGCTGCGATCGCACTCAAGGTGCTGCGCGCAGGCTGAAACGATGACTCGTCTTAACCCAATAGGAGAAGCCTCCCGCGCGCCAAATGCATGCCAACAATAGGAGCAAGTTACGCTATGGCAAGGCTCTTCACCATTGCCGCTTTTCGATGCGTGGCCGGTCCGCGCGGCCCATCGATTTGACCTCAATGGCCGGGTGTTTCAGCCCACGCAGTTCGTCAATATTCGCGCAAACTTTCAGCACGGCGTCGGCAATATCGTCCGTGTCTTTTTTCGATCCGAGAAAAATGTGGTGGGGAAGCCAAACGGACTCTTCGTAAGCCGCACGTTCAGAGACGGGGCAATGGAAGGATGTTTTCAAATTGAGGGACTTCTTGCGGCCCCAACTGAGCGCCGGCCAATCGCCAGGTTCAATCGGGAAGAGCGCGCTCTTGTAAACGGGCTCGTAGAACAGGCCATCGCAGGGGACCCCTTCCATCTGTAGCGCACCCAGGACTGCCGCGCGGGGAATACCCCCGAAATGTTCCGGCAGATACTTGAACACAAATTGGTACGCCGCCGTGCGTGTCTGGCGCCTGTCGTGTTTCAGGAACGCGAGGCCCGGAGTCCCGCGCAGGCGCTTCGCAAAGTAATCCATGTTGGCTTGGCGAATCTTGGCTTGCTGCGGCAGGCGGTCGAGTTGGGCATCCAGAATCACGGCCTGGAGTTCCGTAATGCGATAGTTGAAACCAATCATGCGGTGATGGTATTGGTCGGTCGCGCTGGCCCTTCCACAATTCGTATAGGATTGCGCGCGCTCGTAAAATTCCAAGTTGCTCGTAATGACGCCGCCGCCTTCGCCGGATGTCATCAATTTGCTTGACTGAAAGCTGAAGCAGCCGATGTCCCCGCTTGCACCCGCACCCTTGCGGCGCCACTTGCCGCCGTGGGCGTGCGCGCAATCTTCAATCACCACCAGCTTGTGGGCCTTGGCAATGCGGCAGATCTCGTCCATGTCGGCAAAGCGCATGGCGAGGTGGACGGGCATGATAGCGCGCGTCCTGGAGGTCAACGCCGCTTCAATCAGCCTCGCATCCAGGCAGTACGTGTCAGGGTCGATGTCCACGAATACCGGCACGGCATTGAGAAGCAGGATGGGCCCAACCGTGCCCTCCCACGTGTAGGCGGGAACAATAACTTCGTCACCTGGCTTGATACCAGCAGCTTTCAAGGCGATTTCAATCGCGATGGTCCCATTCGAAACCGCCACACCGTACTTCGCGCCGTGATAGCGTGCGAACTTCTGCGCGAAAGCATCCGCATACTTGTTGGGGAAAGGGAAACCGCCCCAGTTGCGGCTGGCAAGCACCTTCTGCAACCCGCGTGCCTCCTGTTGCCCGAAGGCCGGCCACGCTGTAAAAGGTTTCTTACGGATCGGCTTGCCACCGGTAATTGCGAGTCTTCCCATAGTACTTCCTCCCCCAGATAGACAACTCACAGGCCAACGCTTCGGTGCCGGCCCCGCAAGGGGGGGCGCCCGCCACCGGGAAAAGACCCCTCACCCGACCTCGTCCCTCGGCCCCCCTCTCCCCTCGGAGAGGGAAAAAATCATCGTGCGCACCGGCGCTTTGAAAATCAGGGTTCCCTTCTCCCCCGAAAGGGCGAGGGCTGTAGACCCAAAATCGTTCACGCTCCCTCATACGCGGTGCGCAGCCACGGTTTCAGGGTGGCAAGCTCGCGCTCGGCAGCGGCCATCACGGCATCATCATTTTCCCGGGACAGGGCAATGCCCTGTTCGTCCGAAACCCCGGGGATCTGATATTCGATATGAAGCGAGATCGGGCCGTGGAACCCACCCCCCGCGGCCATTTTCAAGAACTCCTTGTACTTACACATTCCTTCGCCCAAGGGGCAGGTGGTTTCACGCCACCCTTCCGACTTACTGTTCTTGAAATACAGATCCTTAACAGCCATCATCTTCATGCGCGGCATCACCAGATTGGCGCCGATTTTCCAGCCTTGTGCTGCGCCTTCCGCAGTTGCATTTTCGAGGTCGTAGTAATACCCGGTCCACTTCGGGTCCAAGGTATCGATCAGGGGCGAGACGTCCCAGAACTGTCCGCCCATGTACCCGGCATGATTATGAAAACCCACCTGCACCCCGTGCTCCTTCGCCAGGTCGGCGAATCCGCGAAACTGATTGCACGCTTCCGCGAGTTCTTTGCGAACATCTACAAGCCTATAGTGGTAGTAACCGGGTTTGAGAAAGGGAATGGACAGCTTGGCTGCCGTACTCAGGATGGGCACGGCCGTCGGGTCGTCGCGGCTCACAAGCTGCGTGGTGATCATGGGAACTTCCAGGCCTTCATCGCGGATGGCGGCAACAGCCTTGGGGAGGTCCTCCGCCGCGCGTTCCGGCAGCACGTGTCCTTCCGACCGAACTGTCAGATCGATTCCCCCGAAGCCCGCGTGCTTGGCCTTTTGCGCCAGTTCCCGCCAGGTCAAGTGGGGAACCGGCTTGGAAAACAAGCAGAGCGTGCCGCGAAAGGGTCCGGGAGCCGGCGGTAGAGCCTCCGAGCGGACGGCGGATAAACCCACCCCCGTCAACGTCGCTGCTGACGATACTTGCAGAAACCTCCGCCGGGAAAGTTCCGTTCTCATACCCTCTTCCCTTCCTTCCCATAAATCGATCTTCCGCATGTCGCGCGACTGCGCCACATCGCGGCCCGTGCCAGACAAGCCCGCGCCGCCTCAGCCTTTTCACACGGCGCCGATGCCCAGGCCATTCAGGTGAGAGGTATCCATGGTGCCGTCCGTGATGTGAAAGACACCCGGGAAACGCTTTTCCCAATCATGGTTGGCCACGGGCATGAACTGTCGCGAATTAGCTTCAATCGCTTGGACGCCGGGCACGTGCGCGGCAAGACTGGCGGATTGAATCAGGGAAGCACCAGGACAGGTGAGAACCTGCACGCACAGGATCATCTTGTTCTTTTCCATGACCGGGACAAGGATCATCATTGTGCTTTGCCCCTTGCAGGCTTTGAGCGCCGCCCCCGTGTAACCCA
>JARLGN010000015.1 GCA_031292775.1 Acidobacteriota bacterium
AGCCAGCAGGACTACGACGGCCGATACTGGGCGGCGTTTCAGAATTACGCGAAAATTGAGCGGCACGTGTTTTCTTCTGCCATCGATTATCTCGCCGCCAACCTCGCCCCTGCTTATGGCGACGGAAATCCCATCAGCCGCCTGACGCGTGAATACCTTTTTGTAAAGCCTGACGTCCTGATTGTCCACGACCGTGTTGCGGCTGATTCGCCGCATGAATATTCGTGGTTCCTGCATGTTCCCGCCCGGGCACAGGCGCGGGCCGATGCTGCCGAGGCGCTGATCCAAGGCAAAGGAGCGTTAGCCGCAATCACTGCCGCGGGCCCGAACACTCACTGGAAACTGCAAGCGCAGCCCGTTGCCATCAGTGCCTACATCGATCTCGACCGAATTCCCGTGGAACCGCGTAAAACCTTCATATTGGATTCATCAAGGGCGAAGGAAGCAAGCTTTCTCGTCGCCATGCATTTCCAAAAAGGCTCGGAACAAGCAGCGCCGCTCACACCTGTTGAGAATGGATCCGGCGAAGGCTTCCGGACCCATGGCGCGAACGGTTCAACCGTCGCTTTATTCCGCCGCGGTGTTGGACCATTGACGGCAGGGGAAATTTCCACCGACGGTGCGAGCCTTGTGGTTATCGAGAAAGATGGCGTGGAGGAAATTCTTTCTGCGGGGGTTCGCTCGTTGCGCAGCGGGCAACAAACGCTCCTATCCGCCAACCCGGCGGCGGAAGTAGTGCTAGAGGAAAGCCCATCCTATGATGAAGTCCACCTGGTGTGCGCGAGCGAAACCGAGGTAAAGCTCTTTCCCAAAAAGCAACCGGTCGATGTGATGGTAGATCAAGCCCACACCATACCGACTCTTGCCGGGGGATTCATCTCCCTCGTGCACCTTGCGAAAGGAGAGCATGTTGTCAGAATCAGTTATTGAACCTGCGTTCAGCGAAGTTGCGAGTTGGAACGTATTTGACGCGAATGTGCGCGTAGGCCCTTCCGGCGTGCATGGCGACTTGGCGCTCGAAACCGCTGGCCTGCTGGCGGAGATGGATCGCTTTGGGATCAGGCAAGCGCTGACTTCCCACTTCGTGGCGGAGGAGTATGATGTGCTGGCGGGCAACCGCGCGCTGGCGCGTGACCTGCACCCGCGCCTGGTGCCAGCCTGGGCGGCTCTGCCGGACAAGGAATCCACTGAGAAACTCTGGGCGCTCCGGCCCGCGGCAGTGCGTCTTTCTTTTGGCGTGAAGAAGCACAACTTTTCCCCCTCCACGTGGTGCAGTGGAGAGCTTTGCGAGGGCCTGCAAGAGCGTTCAATCCTGACGTTGATCGCGCGGGAAGACATTGAGTGGGATTCCCTTGCCTCCCTGTTGCAGAATTTTCCCCGGCTGACCATCCTGCTTCTGGAAACCGGATACCGCGCAGACCGTTACCTTTTCCCTCTCCTCAATAGGCACGCTAACTTGTATATCGATACGTCCACCTACCTGGCGCACCGGCAGCTTGAGAGCTTTGTCGATCAGTTTGGTCCCGGGCAATTGATCTTCGGCAGCCGCTTACCGCTTTACACGCCGGGGACCACGCTCGCGGTTCTGGCCACCGCGCGGATCTCGGATGACGCGAAGCTGGCCATTGCCGGCGGCACGCTGCGTCAGCTTCTAGGGAGGGCCGCCCAATGAAATCGCCCATACCCATCTTTGATTGCCACGGCCACCTTGGCTCGCACCCGGACTTCCCTGCTCTCAAATACAGCGCGGAAGAAATGATTGAGGTGATGGATCTGCTGAACATCGAAGCCCTCGCCATTACCTCAACGCTGGCCTGCTACAGCGATTGCCCCCGCGGAAATGCCGAGGTCGCCGCAGTAGTAAAGCGGTATCCGCAGCGGTTTCGCGGGTACGTGACCGTAAATCCCAATCCTGAGGGCGAGGCTCTGCGCGAACTGGAACGCTGGAATTACTTCCATCAGCCGCCGCTCATCAAATTTCACCCGGACCTGCACAAATATCCGGTAAATGGCCCCAAGTACCGGCCGGTGTGGGACTATGCCAACCAGACTCGCGCGGTGGTGCTGGTACACACGTGGGACTCCGACCCCAATTGCGGGCCGCTGATGTTCGCCCCCATTGGCCGTGAGTTTCCCCACGCCAGAATTCTGCTGGGGCATTCGGGAGTCACCATGCGCGGCTACGAACAATCCTTCGAAACGGCCAAAGCGGCTCCCAACACGTATCTGGATATTACCGGATCGCAAAGCCATCGCACCATCATCGAAACTGCTGTGGCACGCGTCGGCGCGGAACGGGTGCTGTTCGGTTCGGACCTGCCCTACCTGGAAGCAGCCATGTCGCTGGGGCGAGTACTGTCCGCCAGAATCTCCGACGCAGATAAGGAACAGATTTTGAGGAAGAATTTCCTCCGACTTATTGAAGAAGACTAAAGGAGTTGACATGGAACGCACACGGATAGGAATTATCGGTCTCGGAATCATGGGTAGCTCGTACGCGAAAATCTACTCGGCGCATCCGCTGGCGGAAGTCGTCGCGGTCAGCGCGCTGCGGCAGGATCAGATCGACAAGGTCCGCTCGCTTTACGGCGTGGCTAACGGATACCTCGACTATCGCCAAATGCTGGAACGTAAGGATCTGGATGCCGTGGTGGTCGCCACACCCGACAAGTATCATTTTGAGCCGGCACGCGCCGTTCTGGAATCGGGCAAGCACGCGTTGGTGGAGAAACCATTTACCACCAGCACCGCCGAAGCCGATGAGCTGATTCGCATCTCCAAGCGCGTGGGCAAGACCATCCAGGTCGCCTTCAATCACCGCTGGCTTGGACCCTACCACCAGACCAAGAAATCCATCGAATCGGGTGAGATTGGCGCGCCCCTGGCAGGGTACGCCCGCAAGAACGACACCATATTTGTGTCCAGCGAGTACATCACCTGGGCCGGCGAAACCACCTCCGCATGGTTCCTCTCCGCCCACGACATCGACCTGATGCGTTGGTTCCTCGCTTCCGAGCCCGTGGAGGCTCGTGCCTGGGGGCGAAAAGAGGTTCTGGCGGCAAAAGGCATTCCCACCTACGACATCATCCAGGCGCAGGTCAAGTTTGCTTCCGGAGCCTTTATCACTTTTGAATCGGCCTGGGTCTATCCGAACACGTTTCCTTCCATGGTCGATTCCTTCATGGAAATCATTGGGACGGCGGGACACATCCATCTGGATCGCAAATGCGAATCCATGGAGATCAGCACCGCGAAGGCTTTTTCCTATCCCAAGCTATTCCTCAATACGGAAATCTTCGGCCGAATGCGCGGCGCATTTCCGGCGTGTCTCGAGGACTTCCTCTACGCCGTACGCGAGGGAACGGAACCGCAGGTAACAGGGGCTGATGGCCGGCAAGTTACGGCGGTGTTGGAAGCAATCCATCGCTCGCTGGAGACCGGTGCGTCAGAAATGATTCCGCCTCCACCCCCCGAGATTGGAGCGCGTTATGCGCGGGGCTGATCTGGTTATCCTGGTGGCTTATTTCGTAACCATGATCGCCATCGGGTTGACCTATTCGCGCCAGATGAAATCGCTCGACATGTATTTCGCGGGAGGCAAGCAATTATCCTGGTGGCTGGGCGGCGTTTCCTTCGTCATGGCCTATGTGAGCGCGCTCTCCATCCTAGTGTATGCCGGGTTCGGATATCAATACGGGTTGGTGGCCCTCACCATCTATTGGACCACGGTGCCGGGAACGCTCCTTACCACATGGCTTTTCGCCCGGCGGTGGCGTCGCGCTGGCGTGCTGACGCCGGTGGAGTTTCTGGAGACGCGATTTTCACCCGCCGTCCGCCAGGTCTTCGTGTGGTCAGG
>JARLGN010000543.1 GCA_031292775.1 Acidobacteriota bacterium
ATGCCAGATTCTCGCCGCGCTTGCCGGTTTTCAAATGTTCTGCTTCGCTTGCGGGGGGTGGCAGTGCGTGGGAGGCAAGGCGCGCGCGTTGGCGTTCTTTCCAGAGTAAGGCGCGGTACATGAGATCAGCTAGAATGCTCATGGCGCTTTTCTTTCAGGGGGCTAGGGACTGGGGACTGGGGAAATGCCCCCCTCCCCACTAACTATTTAGCCCCACGTACCTGGCGGCCAAGCATATGGTCCAAGGGTACTTCCCTAGTCCCCAGCCCCTAGTCCCTGGCCCCAGGTACTTACTGTTCCGCTTCCGTGATGCAGCGGTTTAGCGTATCGATCGCAAAATCCGCCTGCTCGCGATTGATCATCAGCGGCGGCATCAGCCGGATGGTGCTCTCGCCGCAGCCCAGGACAAGCAGCCCGAGGTTAAACGCCCGATCGATCACTTTGTTGCGCGCTTCCGGGTTGGGCTCGCGAGTTTCCTGACTCTTGACCAACTCGATTCCAATCATCAAACCCCGGCCACGTACCTGGCCGACGGTCCGGTGCTTGTGCGGCCAATCAACAATTCTTCCCATAATGTATTCGCCCACCCGCGCCGAATTGGCAACATATTTCTCTTCCAAAAGGCGGATGGTTTCCAGCGCCGCCGCACAGGCAACGGGATTGCCTCCAAAAGTTGACGCATGCGCGCCCGGTCCCCAATCCATCAACTCCGCCCGCGCCACCGTAACACCCAACGGCAAACCGGAGGCAATACCCTTGGCGGTTATGATAATGTCAGGAACCACGCCCACATGGTCGCAGGCCCACATTTTCCCCGTCCGTCCCATGCCGCACTGAACTTCGTCAAAAATCAGCAGGATTCCGTACTTGTCGCACAACTGGCGCAGGTTGTCGAGAAATCTGGGAGGCGGAATGATGTAGCCGCCTTCACCCTGAATCGGCTCCACAATGATGGCCGCTACTTCATCAGGCGGTACCGCCGTCTTGAACAGTTGCCGTTCCAGCAGGTCGGAGCAAACGCAATCGCATACGCATTCCGGTGCGCGGTGGCCTTGCGGACAGCGATAGGGGTTGGCGTAGGGCACATGGACGACGCCCGGAACCAGGGGACCAAACCCGCGCCGCTGAACCGCCTTGCTGGCCGTCAGTGAAAGCGCGCCCATGGTCCGACCATGGAACGAGCCAAGGAAAGCAATAAACCGATGCCGCTTGGTGTGGTAGCGGGCAATCTTCATGGCCGCTTCCATGGCTTCGGCTCCGGAGTTGCCGAAGGCGACCTTCTTGGCGAACGTCCCCGGCGTAATCTTCGCCATCTTTTCCGCCAATTGCGCCATCAGGGGGTAGTAGAAATCCGTCCCTGACATATGGATCAGGGTCTCGGCCTGCTTCTGGATCACCCGCACAACATCGGGGTGACAGTGGCCGGTGGAGACCACGGCAATCCCGGCGGCAAAATCCAGGAAGAAGTTGCCATCAACGTCTTCAACGATGGCGCCCTGTCCACGCTTGGCCACCAGCGGGTAGTCACGGGTGTAGGAAGGTGAAACATATTGCTTGTCGAGCGCCAGAATTTTCTGGGCCTCGGGCCCGGGAAGGGGCGTCGAAATCTTTGGCATTGTTTCCATAAAAGTCTCCACTCTCCGCTGCCTCTTGCAGCGCCGGCGTTGGTTTCAGGATCCTTCAGTGAGGAGATAGCGGAGAGGTTTAATCGCCCCCAAAAAGGTTGGGCCGGTCGAGTAACGGAAGATTGATGCGCAGGTTTCTCATGGTTAAGGGTTACTTCCGCTTCCAGCGCGTTCCTGCCTTCGTATCTTCCAGTATAACACCGGCCTTCAGCAAATTAGTTCGAATCTCGTCCGAGCGGGCGTAGTTGCCGCCCAACCGGGCAGCTTTGCGCTCCGCAATCAATTTCTCAATCTCTTCATCGCTCAGGCTTTCGATGAGTCCTGCGCCCTGGTGGCCGTTGCCCGTTTCGTTCACCGCCACCGGAGCGGAGTCCACTGCCGTGGAGGGCTTGACGAAGCCAAACTTCACCAGCTTGGCGTGATCGTCATCCTCCAGAACGGCGAAAATCCGGTCCCAGCGCTCGAGCGTATCAAGAAATGCGCCGCGGTCCCCCTCACGGAATTCCCCCCGGTCCATCGCCGTGTTGCCGTCGCGCACCATATCAAAAATTGCGCCCAGCGCTTCCGCGGTGTTCAGGTTGTCATCAAGCCCCGCTTCAAATTTCTGTCTCGCCTCGTGCGCGCGATTTTGCAGGGTCAAGCTCTCGCCTGCCGGGAAGCTTTCCTTGGTCAGACGAAAGCGGAAATTCCTAAGCCGGTCAATGGACTGCTGCGCCTGGTGCAATCCGTCAAAAGTGAAATTAAGCGGCTTGCGGTGGGGCACAGAAACCAGCAGATAGCGGACGGCGGAAGGCTTATAGCCTTTGTTTATAAGGTCGCGAAGGGTGTAGAAGTTGCCGAGCGATTTCGACATCTTCTCATTGTTCACGATCAGGTGCTCGGAGTGCATCCACACCTTGACGAAAGGCTTACCGGAAGCGGCTTCACTCTGCGCGATTTCGTTTTCGTGGTGGGGAAAGATCAGGTCGCTGCCGCCGGAATGGATGTCAAAAGTCTCCCCCAGGAACTTCATCGACATGGCGGAGCACTCAATGTGCCAGCCGGGCCGGCCGGGACCGAAGGGGGTTTCCCAGAAAGGCTCGCCTTCCTTCGCCGCTTTCCACAGCACGAAGTCGCGGGCATTCTCCTTATCGTATTTATCGCTGTCCACGCGGGCGCCCGTCCGCACGCCGGAAAAATCCACATGCGTCAATTGCCCGTAAGCCGGGAACGCGGCAACCTTGAAGTAAACCGACCCTTCGCTCAGGTAGGCAAAGCCTTTGTCCACGAGCTTCTGGATGAGCTGCACCATTTCCGGGATGCAGTCCGTAGCCCGAACCAGATACTCCGGCTCCTCCAGGTTCAGGAGTTGGCGGTCGTCCAGGAAAGCCTCAATGTACTTGTCGGTATAGGCTCGGAGCGGAACGTTCTCCGCCTGGGAGTTGCGAATGGTATTGTCATCAACGTCCGTCAGGTTGACAACGTGCCGAATCTCATAACCCGCGTACTTCAGATACCGGCGAAGAACGTCCTGAAAAAGGAACGTGCGGAAGTTGCCGATGTGCGCGTAGGCGTAAACCGTTGGGCCGCAAGTGTACATGCGGACCGTGTTGCCTTCCAGCGGCTTAAACTCTTCGATTTGGCGAGTCAACGTGTTGTAAAGGCGTATAGGCATCTGTGTGGATAGCTTCTCGAGA
>JARLGN010000544.1 GCA_031292775.1 Acidobacteriota bacterium
CCCTCCGTCTGCACCTTACCAACTCCCGGTTCCAAGTCCAGTTCGGTGGCGTTTTGTGAAGACCAGTGCAACGTGACGGACTGGCCCTTTTGCACCGTGGTCGGATCTGCGCTCAGCGTCGCGCTGAGAGTTGCGGAAACGGGTGGTATTGGCGTCGACTGGCGGGTAGCGATATACAATCCCCCACCGCCAATACCCACCAGCAACACAATCATCGCCACCCACATTCCCCAGCGGGACTCGTTCGGCTTGGGACGCGGAGGCGGAGGCGGCACAACCTGCGGCGGCAGCGGCCTGACCACGGGCGGCGGCAAGGGCCGCGGAGGCTCGACCGGTGGCCGAACCGGAGGAGGCTGCGGCCGCGGAGGAGGTGGAATGACAACTCCGCCCCGGTCTCCACCTTGACCCCGTTCGCTGGCCTGCACCAGATCGTCCGTCGTTAATACCCGGGTTCTTTGGGGATTCAACAACTCCTTTTCAATCTTCTCGATCTCCTGAATCAACACCCGCGGGGATGCCGGGCGCAAGTCGCGGTTCTTTTCCAGGAGACGCATCGTGAGGTTGGCAATGTTTTCCGGCACTTGCAGTTCCGGATGCATCACCCCGATGGGCATCGGCGGTTTCTGCATGTGCGCAAGCAGCATTTCCATCGTGGTGTCGGCCTTGAAGGGCAGGTCGGCGGTGAGCATCTGGTACATCACAACGCCGAGCGAATAAAGGTCAGCCCGGCCGTCAAGCTCGTCTCCACGCTTCCCCATGGCCTGTTCGGGAGACATGTACTGCGGTGTGCCAATCACCACGCCGGCGCCTGTCAACGTCAGGCCGGCACCCTCACCCATGCGCGCCTCTTTCATTTTGGCGATCCCAAAGTCGAGAACCTTGACCATCTCGCCGTCAGGAGTGTCCACCAGCGCAATATTGTCGGGCTTGATGTCACGATGAACCATTCCCAGCTTATGCGCCGCTTCCAGCGCCATGGAGGCTTGCTTGATGATCAGGCACACGCGCGGCACAGGCAGCGGACCTTCCTCACGAATGAGCTTCTTGAGGCTTTTCCCCTCAATAAACTCCATGACGATGAAGGGACGGCCGTCTTCGGCTTCGTCAATGTCGTCCACGCGCACCGCATTGGGATGTTGGAGCCTGCGGGTAATAACCGCTTCATGCTTGAAGCGCTTCACGAAGAGCTGATCCGACATGAGTTCCGGGGCAATAACCTTGATCGCCCGCATTTCATCAAACGCCAGATGCAGCGCCTTGTACACAGAGCCCATACCGCCCTGCCCCACTTTGGCCAGGAGACGATATTTTCCGCGAATGATGCTTCCATCCGACCAGGATCCGACCTCTTGCAGCGGACTACCATCTGCCGGGCAAACTTGGTAGTTGTTTGGATAACTTCCTTGGCATGTTGGGCAGGTCTTCATGTCGCTCCCGTCGACACTAATTTTGCCAGAGTATACCACGAGCTGGCAAAAGCCATATCGACTCGCTCCCTCTGGCTAAGAGTTTGGTGGAAAAACCACTTCCGCCCCTTAGCTCAGGGTTCAATTCTATGACGGTTAGGAACTTTCCGATGCCGGTCGACGACCGCATCAGCGAAATTACTTCGGTCCGCAGTTTACTTCGAGCGCGGCTTGAGGGCAAGCCCCAACATTGAGTTCTCGATTCGCAATTCAAACTTCGCCCGAACCGCTACCCCCCGCTTTCCGGGTTTCGTAACGCTTCATTCCGCCGGCGTTCGCCCAAAGGGTATGGGCGCGCGATACTCCCAATCCGCCGTGGTACTGCTTTTGTACCTGTAGAGCTTGCAGAGTTCACAAACCTGCGCGACCGCGTAAGGACTTTCCTGGTTCTGCCAATTGTGGTGACAGGCGCCTGCCAGAGGCTTCTTCTGCTCGGGCAAAATCGAATCGTCGATGTTCATCATTAATATAACCCACCTAAATATAAACAAATCATAGTAATACTGCCTGAGAAGCAAATCGCGGATAGCCTCTGCAACATCGCCGGATCAAAATCCCGCGCAACGTGTGCCGCCAGCGCCGCGCGCAGTGTACTACCTCACGGGGAAACCGTCCAGTTCGATGTGGGGACTGCGCCGGGGTGGTTACCCGCGAAGAGTATTTGGACAAGGCCTTCTGCCCCTACAACGCCCATGACCCTTCGTCCCCATTGTAAAGAATTGGCTGGGACGGCACATGGGACGGCGATCACCGCGCCGCACCGATCGCTTCTTGCTTCTCACTTCTCTCTTCCTTCTCCTTATCATCCAGGTCAATGGAGTATGGGGCGAAAACGCCTTGCCGCGTTTCGGAATAAGCGCTGTGCCAGCCGCGAGCCTGGCGCCACAGGATTCAATTCAGCTTTTCCGTCGGCGCTCACCGCCAAGGCATTGGGGGCGATTCCCGCCGCCTTCGAGGCAAAGGGCTGCACGGCAATGGTTTGCACCACCTGATTGGTTTTGGTGTTGATTACCGAAATCGAATCCGAATTGCTGTTGGCAACGTAGAGACGCGCGCGTAGCTGGTCCCACTGCAAGGCGGTCGGATGCAAACCCACCGCGATTTCGCCCACCGCTTGCATGGACAGCAGATCCACCCGGACAACGGTCCCCGTGGATGCAATGCCACGCTTGTCCACAACCACCTGGTCGGCGTCCGGTTTGTCACCCGTGGGTAAAGTCACATCCTTGGGCTGTGGAAAACGGCCGCCCAAATTGCTCACGTACGCAACCGTGCTTCCGTTGTTAACCGCCACTCCGAAGGGCGCAATGCAAGTCTTCACTGTTCCCTTGAATTTGCCAGAGGCAAGGTCGACTACCGCAAGCGCATCGTTGAAGGTCAAGGCAACGCCCGCATCACGCTCCCCTGCCCCGTTCCTTTCCGCAGCGGCGGAGAGGCTCCCCACCGCAAATGTTCCGAGGTGATCCGCAATGACGCTTTCCTGATCGCCGGAAAGGCGCACCAGTTGGCTGATGGATTTGAGCGATGCGCTTAATAGCGGCTCGCCCGTGGTGGGATCCAGCACTAAGCCTTGCATACCCGCATGCGCGGGGCCACGGACAATTTTCAAGACCTGATTGGTCCGCCAATTGAGTTGGTAAATCATGCCGGAATTAAGGGCCACATAGAGGGTGTCACTCGCGCTGCCGAACGCTACCGCGTAAACGCGTCCGCTAAAGACACTTTGCACGCCAGCCGGGATAATGGCTTGGAGGGTGGTTACGGCGCCGGGATCGGGGACGGCCCGCAGCGGCGCGTCGGGAGTCTGGCTGGTTCCCAGCGTCGCTGCGAGCAACATCGCAAGCACAAAAATACAAGTCAATTGAAAGCGCGTCATGACGTCCCAAACCCCGTTTTCCGTGTCACGGATTCTTAATGCGGGTTGGGTAAGCCACGAACGACGCGGAAGGTGTCGCGGGCAATCAAGAGTTCCTCGTTGGTAGGAATCACCATGACCCGCACGCGACTGTCTTTGGTCGAAATTTCACTTTCCTTGCCGACCACCGCTGCGTTGCGAGCCGGATCTACCTGGATCCCCATTTCGCTGAGCCCGGCACATACCTGCGCGCGAACCGGGGGCGAATTTTCACCAATTCCTCCGGTGAAGACAATGCCGTCCACGTGGCCCAGTGCCGCGCTGTACGATCCAATGTACTTCTTGACGCGATAGCAGAAAACATCAATCGCCAGCTTCGCCTGCGCGTCACCTTTGGCGGCAGCATCCTCCAGTTCCCGCATATCGTTCGACTCGCCGGAGATTCCATAGAGTCCAGAGAACTTATTGATGAGAATTGACATATCATGCAAATTCAATTCGTCCTTCGACATGATGTACAGGAGCGCGGCGGAATCAATGTCGCCGCACCGCGTACCCATCAACAGGCCCTCCTGCGGTGTGAGCCCCATGGAGGTGTCAATGCAGTTCCCTTTATCGATCGCCGCCATCGAGCAGCCGTTCCCCAGGTGCACGGTGATCAGGTTGGCTTCTTCGCGCGCCTTCCCGAAAATCCTCCGGTAACGATACGCCACGTACCGATGCGAGGTGCCGTGAAAGCCGTAACGCCGAATGTGGTAGCGCCGGTAGTACGAGTAGGGCAGTCCATATATGTAGGCGTGCGGGGGCATGGTCTGGTGGAAGGCGGTATCAAACACTGCCACCTGCGGCACCTGCGGCATCACCTTTCGCGCCACGTAATAGCCGCGCAGATTGTGCGGATTGTGCAAGGGGCCAAGTTCCACGCATTGCTGGATTCCCTGCTCTACATCCTCGTCAATAATCACCGGGGCCGTAAAGCGCTCGCCCCCGTGCAGCACTCGATGCCCCACCGCTTGAATCTGCGAAATGTCGGCGACCGCGTGATGTTCCTTCAGCGTCGCAATCGCCCGGGTCAGCGCCGTCTGGTGATCGAGAATCTCCTCGGTGGTGGACACGGACGGAGCAGGTGGAACCGTCACTTTCAAAGTTGCCTCATCGGTCCCAATCCGCTCTACGCCCCCCTTGGCAATGCAACGGTCGGTATCGGACTCAATCAGCTCACTATCAGTTTCGATAAGTTGAAACTTGATGGAAGAACTGCCGCAATTCAAAACTAGAATCTTCATCGTTCACCCCAAACCCTTCACCGCTTGGAAAAGGCTTACACGGACAATTCATCCTCGTCCCACGGTTAAATTAGTAAAAATAATAACAGCGCAATATAACACTCTCGTATCCTGTTAACAAATCAGGGGCCAAACCCTACGTCGAAATGTCCCTTTTGGCCTTCATACTGATTGCCTCGCGTATCCCTGTCCATTATCATAAAGACCTCACATCATGGCAAACAACTCCAATTCCGCGGTCGTGCACGTGGAAGACTTACGCAAGCGTTATGGAGACATCGAGGCGCTGCGGGGAATCACCTTCGAAATCAAGGCGGGCGAAGTCTTTGGCCTACTGGGCCCCAATGGAGCGGGGAAAACCACGACCATTGAAATCCTTGAGGGGCTGCGCCGGGCGGACGGCGGCAAGGTGACGGTGTGCGGCATGGATCCCGGGCGCGAGCAAACGGCCCTGAAGCAGCGCATCGGCGCCCAACTGCAAGCCACAGTGCTGCCGGACAAGATTCGAGTAAGAGAAGCCCTTGCCTTGTTTGCCAGCTTCTACCACGAACCGGCCTCCATTGATTTGCTGATGGAACGGTTTGGCCTGACGGAAAAACGCGAGGCCTTTTTCGAAAATCTCTCCGGCGGGCAGAAGCAGCGGCTGGCCCTGGCGCTCTCCATGGTGAACAATCCCGAGCTCGTTTTGCTCGACGAACCCACCGTGGGACTTGATGCCCAGGTGCGCCGCGATATTTACGACCTCATTGAGCGCTTCCGCGAAGAGCATCGCACCACGCTGCTGACGACTCACTATATCGAGGAGGCAGAGCGCTTGTGTGACCGTGTCGCCATCATCGACCACGGCCTGGTAATCGCCTTGGGGACCCCGCGCGAACTCGTGCTGCATTCCGGCAAGGGCACGCGGATTGAAGTATCTCTTGCCAAGCCCGTTTCGCCTGATCGACTGAAACAACTCGATTCCGTGCTCGATTGCGTTGAGACCGACGGCAGATATGTGCTCCACGCGCAACCCGCGGCACCGGCCATCGCGTCCCTGGTACGCCTGCTGGAAGCGGAGGAAAATATTTTGCTGGATCTCCATATCGCCCAGCCGACCCTGGAAGATGTATTCGTGGAAGTGACCGGCCGGCGGATGCAAGACGAATAATCGGGTCATTTAGCCATCGGGCCATCGCGTCATTGCCCTTGGAAACATTTGATGCCGCAATGGCTTCATGGCCAAGTATCTCAATGACCCGATGAACAAATGGCCAGATGGTTCAATCAAAATGATTCCCTCGATTCGAATTGCCCTCATGTCGATCAAGCTGGTGATGCGCACCAAGGCGGCGCTTTTCTTCACCTTTTTCTTTCCTCTGATCTTCCTTTTTGTTTACGCCGGCATTTTTGCGCATGGCAATCCGCAGGCAGTGGTCTACATGTTTGGGCCGGTGGTGACGCTAAACATCATGGGCAGTGGTTTCTTTGGTCTGGGATTGCAATCCGTGATGCAGCGGGAGCGCGGCAGCCTGCGCCGTTACCGTCTTGCCCCCCTGGGACCGGGATCCATGGTGTTCAGTAGCCTGCTGGCGAATTATCTGCTGGAGCTTCCCACCATCGCCATGCTGGTCACCTGCGCCATGCTTTTCTTCCACATGCCACTCAAAATCAACCCGCTGGCACTCCTCGTGCTGGTTACCGTCGGCACTTTCGCTTTTGCCGGATTTGGACTCACCATTGCCAGCATCGCCAACACCATGCAGGAGGCGCAGGTCTACAACAACGTCGTCTGGTTTGCCCTGCTCTTCCTTTCCGGGGTAACCGTGCCCTTACCCGTGCTTCCGGACTGGATCCAGGGTTTCGCCGCCTTCCTGCCCGCCACGTATCTGGTCAGCACGTTCCAAGCCATCATGGTGAATGGACAGTCACTGTTCGACCATAAAGCAGAGATGATGGTTCTTGTTATCTCGGGAACCTTCGGCTTCCTCTTTGCCTGGAAACTCTTCCGCTGGGAAAAAGAAGAGAAGATTTCCAACCGCGCCAAATTGGTATCGATAGCGTTCATCGTGCCCTTCCTGGCCATGGGCGTCTGGATGAATAAGTACGGGAATCTTAGGGCGACGTGGAAGGAAACCTACTCGCTAATGAGCCAGGGACCTTTCTCCCACGGGCAGCATGAATCCGCTGTCAACGGCATTTTGTTGAACGACTTTGAGAATTCAGATGAGTCTGAACTTGTGCTGAAAACCTGGCAAGTCTCGACGGACGCCAATGCCGCAGGCCGCGCACTCGGCGAGCTTGAAGTGATCTCGCCCGGGTCTGACGGCACTGAACACGCGCTGCGCTTCCAGGGGCACGACGAATCTACTGCGGGTTTTGACCGGGGATACGTCGCGGCACGATACCCTTTCCCGCTGCCAGCGGGAGTCCCCAACTTGCGCGGCGTGCAGTTTGACGTACAGGGCGACACCCGCCTCTTCCAGGTTACGCTCACCCCGCAGGACTCATCCCTGCCAGCGCCAACACTGACCTTGATCCCTAACTCCGCGTGGCAAACGGTTCGATTGCCGGCGGCATGGCTCGCAACTCTTCCCGCTTCCCCGCCTGGAAATAAGTTGGTCTTGGAATTTCGTGCCGGCGGACCGCCCGGAGACTTCACTCTCGATATCGATGAGATTCGACTCTACTAGCAGCAATTACAAGCGGTAGAAAAAATCATCACGATGGCTGTAGCGTGGCGAAGCACAAGCTCAGGGCGTGACCTCGCTGCGCTCAGCGGCGATTTGGAGTTTTCGAACGGTGGGACAGAGGTATCCGGTGCGCCAACGCGGCAAGGCACGCCTCACTGGCGAATTACTCAACGAATATTATCGGGTGAAAATAAGCCAACAAGCGACACCTCACCCTGGTTCCCGCGACAACTCTTTGTGCGTAATTGGGAAGAGGTTTCGGCTTACTGGGGACAAGACCTACCGGGCTGCAACCCGTGGTTACCCAATATTTAACTTTGTATAATTGCTATCGGACGATTTATCGCCAGACTTCTTGAGAATGGCAAAAAGCGCTCCACCAACGACGAGACCACCAAACAATCCAAGAATAACCATGGGATTAAATAAAACCTCCAAAAATAGTCTACCGTATAAATTGACACCGCCGCCAGAACAAAAGTTCCCAAATGTTATGCAAAAAGTTTGGCAGGAACATGGTTGTGGGTCCGCCGCTTTCTGTCATTAACGCACGCAAGCGTCACGATCACTGAAACTCATCGCGCGTCTCGCAGGGGTACCATCGAGAGGTATCCCTAGGCGGCGGGAAATTATTCGTCACCCGCTAACCCTTCGGCGCCTCGCTTTTCCATCGCGCGACGGCATCCTTGCGATATGCGATGTTGGCGAGGTGCGCGGCGGATGCGGCGCTGATGCCTGCCTCCACCGGAGCGCAAGGGGCCTTACGGCTGCGAATGCATTCCAACCAATTGCTGAGGTGGAGCACTTCCCCGTCCGGCTCATCATAAAAGTCGGCGCCTTTGGGTCCCGTGCCCAGCACCCACTGCATTTCCGGTTCGGTGGGAAGTTGTGCATTGCGATTGCGGGCGTCGCGCTTGCGTTCGGGGATTACTTCCAGGCGGCCGCGGTCCAAATACAGAGTGGCTTCCGTGCCCATGAACTCCAGCATTGCGCCGCTGCGCGCGTTCATGAAGGTCGACTCAAAATAGACCTGCGCCTCGGGGTATTGCAAGAGGGTTTGGGCGGTGTCCGGCGTCTCCCATTGCCGGGGCATGAAATGATTCCCGATGGTCACGGCTTTTTCCGGGTGGTCCACATCCAGATACCAGTGGGCGATATCGACGTAATGAACCATGAGGTCCGCCATCACGCCGCCGCCAAAATCCCAATACCAGCGCCATTCCCGGAAGCGGTAGGGATCAAACGGTTGCGGCCGGGCGGTGCCCAGCCAGGCTTTCCAGTCCACCGTGGAGGGATCAATGTGGTACTCCACCGAACCGCGGGCGGCGTTTCGATTCCAGGTCAGATGGACTTTGCGGATCGGGCCGAGTTGACCCGATTTAACCAATTCGTACCCCTTCTGAAACTGCGGCATGCTTCGCTGCTGCATGCCCACCTGTACGATGCGCTTGTACCGATTATGCGCCGCCAGTGCTTGCGGCCCTTCTTCCAACCGGTGCGTCAAAGGCTTTTCAATGTAAACATCCTTGCCGGCCGAGCAGGCGGCGATCATCATGGGCACGTGCTGATGGTTCGGCGAACCGATCACCACGGCGTCGATATCCTTGCGCTCCAGGATTTCCCGATACTCCTTGGTGGCAAATGCCTGCGGATCGGCAAGTTGCTGTCCGGCCGCCAGGTTTTTGTCCCAAACATCACAGACGGCGGCGATGCGGACACCCTCTATTTTCGCCAGCGCCTTCATCAACGCCTGGGCACGGCCGCCGGTCCCTATGCAGCCGACCGTTATGCTTTCATTGGCAGCAAAACCGCGGGAGGTGGCAAGATACCCGCCAAGCGCCGCGTAACCTAAACCTTTGAGAACCTGCCGGCGATTCGTCGTTTCCATGATGTGGGCTCCTGAAAGGCCGAGAGTGCGTGGACAGGTTTGATGGACCCGCGGCACACGTGCCGCAGGGGCACGGGTGAGTGCCCCCACGCAACTTGTTGCAGCATCAGCCCGCCGCTTGGGCTTAATTACTTCGCTTTGAAACTGGCGGACGCTTCCAGGGTCCCCCACTCGATCTTGAGTTTCCCACCGCCACTTGCTTTGCTGAGGGTTAGAGTTACCATCTCGACGGACTGAGCCGGCTTCGATTCAGTCAAAGGCACTGACGCGAAGCACTCCGACGCGTCGGGAGTGGGCTCGCCCCATTGGCCATGCTTCTTGTCGAAAAGCAGCTTCCAGGAATTATCTTCCTGCCGCTGCATCCAGATACTATATTCCCCGGCAGGGATCGTAACGTCGCCAAATGCCAGGTCGATGCCCGTCTTGAAGGTCGTGGATGTATCAGCGCCCAACCGCCAAATGCCCCCGGACTTCAACTTGCCCAGCAACTCATCCGTCGTGCGCCCTTTGAGCGAGGGCCTTCCGTACTCAACCGAAACCGTTTTCCCTTTGATGGTTATTGTCGATGTCGCGCGGGGGTTGTGCTGCGCCAGCGCCACGGCCGCAAAGCTTGCCACCATAAGTACACTCAGGACTCCCATTGCAAGTCTTTTCATCTTGTCCTCCTCAATGTTGATAGCTTCAGTTTTGCCTGGAACACCCTGCGAAGCGCGATTATATCGCCACCGCTGGTCTTGCGCCAGACGTGTGTGGGGGGGGAGATGGTAGGTGGCATATAGGGGAAAGCCGTTATACCGCCCTGGCCTGTGAAAACGCCGGTCACGGGCCGCGACTGCCCCTCGCTTTACCCTTTATCATTTACCCTTTAACTTTTCCGATGCCTCATGGCAAGATGACGAAATCGTGCCGGAACTTCCCGACATCGTTGTTTACATCGAAACCCTCGAATCACGCGTCCTTCATCAGACTCTGGAGCGCGTGCGCGTGGTGAGCCCTTTCCTGCTCCGCACCGCGACGCCACCGCTCCATGTTGTAGAAGGAAAATCAGTGCGGGAAGTTCGGCGCGTAGGCAAGCGCATTGCCTTTGGATTACAGGATAATATTTGGCTGGTATTGCACCTGATGATTGCGGGGCGCCTGCATTGGAGCAAACCGGGTGTAACGCTAATTCCCAAACGCGCGCTGGCGGCTTTCGATTTTGCGGCGGGCAGCCTGTTGCTCACGGAAGCGGGATCGCAGCGCCGGGCGTCACTGCACGTGGTCCAGGGTGAGGACGGGCTGCGGGAGCTCGATCCCGGCGGACTCGAGGTCCTGACCGCTGATCTTGAATCCTTTGCGTCGCGCCTGACTTCCGCCAATCATACGCTGAAACGCGCGTTAACCGATCCACGATTGTTCAGCGGCATCGGCAATGCATACTCCGATGAAATCCTCCACCGCGCGCAGCTTTCGCCTGTCACTCTGACCCAACGGATGGGAAATGATGACATTGAGCGGTTGCACAACGCCACACTGCGTGTTCTCGTCGAGTGGACTGACCGGCTGCGAGCCGAAGCCAAGGGTGGGTTTCCCGAAAACGTAACCGCATTTCGAGAAGAAATGGCCGTCCACGGTAAATATGGAAAGCCTTGCCCGCGCTGTGGGACCAAGGTGCAGCGAATTCGCTACGCGAACAACGAAACAAATTACTGCCCCACGTGTCAGACCGGCGGCAAGCTGCTGGCCGATCGCGCGCTTTCACGGTTGATGAAGCAGGATTGGCCGCGGACCCTGGAAGAATTGGAGTCGCTGATCCGGAAGAATTCGTAAGAAAAACAGTGGAAAGTGGTCAGTCGTCAGGAGCAGCACTCAGCACGTAAGGCTATCCAAATTAACAACCGTTCCCAGTGGAGAACGCGGCTCGGCGTTCCACCACCATGAATTCGACATCAAAACTAAGGATACATTTCCCCTCGCCCCCTTGGGGGAGAGGGGGTCATTACCAATATGGAATTCGTTTGGGAGAGCCGCAAAAGCCAGGCAAAAGGCAAAAGTGAAATGCCCTCAGCGTCGACAGGATCTCAGAAGGCCCATGAGTTTTTGACCCCCTCACCCGTCCCGCCCCGGCTGATGAAAACGCCGGCTGCGGGCCACCCTCTCCCCCACGGGGGCGAGGGAGATGTCTTTCCTTGGTCTCCGCTGGAAACAGGTTGCCTCGACCGCCAGTGTGAGAATGCCCCCCCGCTTCCCCGCATAGCGAGCGCTTGTGCCGCACCTCGTTCCAAACCTGACGACATCTGTTTTGGACACGAGTGAAGCCCCTTCCATCCTTACGCGCTCCACCTAATTTGGACAGGCTTAAAATGACCGCGCCTGTTACCCGGCCTTTGGACCGCCGCAAACCGCTATTTTAGCGCCTATGCCCCCTCCGGGCTGGAACCGTTCAGTAACTTGTGTACCGCCGTCTTTTTCCGCATCGCCGCCGGAAGCTGATTTTCCCACACGGCGAATGCCATCTCCGAATAGCGTGCGATGGCGCCCTGCACATATTGTTCGGCGGCGGCGGGCTGCCGGTCGCGCAGCAGGTTGATAATCTGTTGATGGCTGGGAAGGTCGCGCGCCCAGGCATTCGCACCCTGCCCGGTGGCGTGCGCGCGCATCCGAACAAAGGCAAAGAGAGGTATCAGAATTCGACGCACGTGGTCGAGCAGAATGGGGTTGTCAGCGAGTTCACAAAGCCGCAGGTGAAAGGCCATGTCCCAATCAAGCAGCCGGTCAAGGTCGCCGGCATCCACGGACGCCACCATGCCGTCTGCCGCTTCCTGCAAGGGAGCCAGATCACGACCTTGATGGGCTACGATGCGGGCGGCCAATCCCTCAAGCACTGCCCGGACCGCGTAAAGCTGCCCCACATCGTCCTTATTGAAGCTGGTTACCCGGGCGCTTCGACCCGCCTGTTTCGTTACAAACCCTTCATCCGTCAGGATATGAATCGCTTCGCGGACGGAAGCCTGTGCCACGTCAAACCGTGCCGCCCACTTCCCTTCCGGAATACGTTCACCCGGAACCAGCCGCCCTTCAATGATTTCCGCGCGGAGGTGGTCAGCGAGATTGAGTTTGACGAGCTTGGTCGGGTTGGATGGCGAATTTGGCGAATCCTGAGCGCTCATATTGACCTCCAAAATACCATATGATACCGTTTGGACGAAAGCGAGCGCTCAAATGAAAACTCTGAAGCTACTTATCATTATTTTGGCCTTATCTCTGCCTGCCATCGCCGGTCCGGACCCCAGACTGGAACAGTTCAATAATTGGAAGTTTGGCCTTTTCATCCACTGGGGGCCCTGCTCCATTGCGGGATGGGAAAACTCCTGGCCGCTGATGCGACCTCTCTCCAAGAGACGTCCAGGCGATACGGAAGAATATTACGCCACCCTGGCGCCCAAGTTTAACCCCGTCAAGTTCGACGCTGACGCCTGGGTCAAGCTAGCCAAGGATGCTGGTCAACGCTACATCGTGTTCACCACCAAGCATCTTGACGGCTTCTGCATGTGGGACTCCCTCTACACGGATTATAAGATCACCAAGACGCCTTACGGGAAAGACATTGTGAAGCAACTGGCTGACTCCTGCCAGCGCGCCGACATGCCGCTGGGTTTCTATTATTCCACTGCGGATATGCACCATCCCTATTATCGCGACACCTCCAAAATCATCGGCGACAACTTCCGTGGCGAACCCTGGCGCCCCGAGTGGCCCATCTATCTCGATTACGTGGGCTTGCAACTTACCGAACTCCTGACGCACTACGGCAAGACAGCAGTGATCTGGTTTGATGCCGTCGCCCCGCTGGAAGAGTTCGACGGGTTGCGCTACTCCCGCCTGATTCACGAATTGCAACCCAACACCTTGGTGAACAACCGGCTGGCGGTGGGAGGTGATTTCGATACACCTGAGCAGCACTCGCCCAAGGGCGTACCCACCAATAAAGTCGCGGGCAACAACCTCAAAGTGATCAATGACACGGTTGCCGGGACGGTCCCCAAAGCCGAAGACTTCCGGCCTTGGGAAACGTGTCAGGTCATCACCAAACGGAACTGGTTCTACCATGAAGATGACCACACCTTCAAATCGGTCAAGGAGCTGATTCAATTGCTGGCGGACACTGCCGGCAAGGGTGGCAACCTGCTGCTCGATATCGGGCCGGGTCCCGATGGCACGATTCGGCCTGAATTTACGGAACGGCTCCTCGCCATGGGCGCATGGCTGAAAATCAATGGCGACTCGATTTACGGCACCACTTACGGCCCGTTGCAGAATCTCTCCTTTGGCCGATCGACGCGTAATGGCAAGACCATCTACCTGCATGTCTTCGATTGGCCTGCCAATGGGAAGCTTCAGGTTGACGGCTTCAGCGGGCACGTTACTTCGGCCCAATTGCTCGCCGGCGGCAAGCGTCTGACCTACCACCAAAACGGCGACAAGCTGGTGATTGACACGCCACAACAAGCGCCTGACCCCAACGATTCAGTCTTGACCGTGGTGACGCGCTGAGGAGCACCGGAATGAAGGTTCGAAACGCGCTGCTTCTGCTGATGGTCCTCCCATCCTTTGCCTTGGGGGGACCTGATCCCAGAATCCAGAAGTTCAACGATTGGAAGTTCGGGATGTTCCTCTGTTGGGGAGTCTGCTCGGTGGCCGGGGTGGATTGTTCCTGGCCATTGATGCGCCCCAATCCCAAACGAAATCCCCCTATTACGGAAGCGGTTTACGCCGGCTACCCAGGGCAATTCAACCCCACCAAATTCAACCCGGACGCCGTGGTGCAACTGGCCAAAGACGCCGGCCAGCGCTACATCGTCTTCACCACCAAGCATCACGACGGCTTCTGCATGTTCGACTCGATGTACACAGATTACAAGATTACCAAGACGCCTTACGGCAAAGACCTTACCAAGGAACTCGCCGACGCCTGCCACCGTGCGAACATGCCGCTGGGCTTCTATTACTCCCCTGCCGACATGCATTACCCCGACTATCGCGACACCTCCAAGCTTGTCAGTACGAACTACCATGGCGAGCCCTGGCGGCCTGACTGGCCCATCTTCCTCAATTACCTCGACCTCCAGGTCAGCGAACTCTTGACCCATTACGGTCCGGTGGCGGTGATGTGGTTTGATGCCGTTGCCCCTCTGGAGGAATTCGACGGCAGGCGCTATCTGCGTCTGATTCACCAATTGCAGCCCGACACTCTGGTAAACAATCGCCTCGGCGTGGGAGGGGATTTCGATACGCCAGAACAGCATCTGCCCAAAGGCGTCCCCACCAACAGCATTGCCGGGGACAACACCAGGGTGATTAACAATTCGATAGCCGGGGTCGCACCCAAGGCCGAAGACTTTCGGCCTTGGGAAACCTGCATGACCACCAACGGCAACTGGTTTTATAACCTTAACGACCACAATTTCAAGTCGGCCAAGCAGTTGATTCAAACGCTGGCGGACGTTGCCAGCAAAGGCGGCAATTTCCTGCTCGCACTGGGGCCCGCCGCGGATGGCACGATTCAGCCTGAGTTTGTGGAGCGCCTCCATGCCATGGGCGCGTGGCTCAAGATCAATGGCGATTCGATCTACGGCACTACATATGGCCCGCTGCAGAATCTCTCCTTTGGACGCTCGACGCGCAATGGCAAGACCATCTACCTCCACGTATTCGACTGGCCGGCTGACGGGGAGCTTCAGATGGAGGGAGTCACCGGGACCATTGCTTCGGTCCGGGTGCTCGCGGGCGGCCAGCGGCTGACGTACCACAAGGAAAGCGGCAAGTTGGTCATTAACACGCCGGCTCACGCTCCTGACGCAGACGATTCGGTGCTGGCAGTCGAAACGCGGTGAGAGGCCGGTTCTGGTACTGATTTTTGTGGTGTACCGCGGACCTGATCTTTAGGTCCGCGGCATTTCCTTGTTCGCGGGGACGAGCTGTGGGCCTAACCTCAAGGCTATTCACTTAAGCTGACTGGTCCAAACTCGACCCCCTCACCCCCAGCCCCTCTCCCCCAAGGGGGCGAGGGGAGAGGTTATTTAAATTGCTTCCCTCGCCCCCTTGGGGGAGA
>JARLGN010000545.1 GCA_031292775.1 Acidobacteriota bacterium
GAAGCCTTCGACGTACTCCATGGTGATGAACTTCACACCGTCGGCTTCCGCGATGTCATAGATCCGGATTACGTTCTTGTGTGTAACCTGGTGCGCGGTGAGCAGTTCCTGCTTGAAGCGCGCCAGAATCTGCGGATTTGCCGCCAATTCCGGTCGAATCAATTTCAGGGCTACGGTGCGTTCGACTTCGCGGTCCAACGCTTTGTACACCGCTCCCATTCCGCCTTCGCCAAGCAATTGCAATATCTCGTAGCGGCCACCAATGATGTCGCCCGGCTCGAGCGAAGTTTCCCTTATGTACATTCCGGATACTGCGCGCGACGCCACGCGCGACCCGGGCACTTCATCCGATATCGTCAGGTCTGGGCCGCCAATTCTGGTTCCAGGCTTTGCTGGAGTGATCGAAGGTTCATCCGAAATTGTCAGATCGGGGTGCACAACTCGAGTGGCGGGTTTTGGGGGAGTGATTGGGGCGTCTGAGATGGTGGCTCCATCGTCGGGGCCTAACGGCACGTTGCTGGCAGAACTGTCCCCTTTCGCAGGCACACCGATGCCTTGTGGCCCTCCCGCTCCAGCTTTGTCGCGGCCACCCTTCTTGGATTTAGGATCTTCCATCGAGCCTCAAGCACCTCAGGCGGTAATGGGCGGACAAGATTCCCCCTTCCCCCTCCGAAGAGATGTCCCGCAAGTATATAGTTTTACGGAACCATACGCAGCACTTTGCATCGGGTTTAGAGAAGGAGACGTCTTCCTTTAATAAAGGGGACATCTACCGCGTCGTTGGACCCTTCGAGGCGAGCTTGGCCGATGCGCCCACACCCCTCCGGAGTGACCCATCAATGCAAAAATAGGGTCGGCCGCGGCAATGGCCGGCCTTTGGCTCATAAATAATTTCCAAGAGTTATGGTTTCTTCTTTTTGCCTAATAATCCGCCGAGCTGATTGATGGTATCCGAAGAGACTGCGCCCTTCGTTGCGGATCCCGCCAGCCCCGTGGCTAGGCTTTCGGCGCCGCCTGCGCAAGTAAGCTGAGACTTCATCAGGCTCGCTGTAGCGCCCCCTACATCCGGCACAATCTGTGGATTCGCTGTTGTCCCATGAACTTGCAGCGGCACTTTAATTCCACCGTCCTTGCAGCTCGCACCGCCTCCAAGCACTTTGCCCATCGAGCCGCCGACCGCACCTCCTGCGGAGCCGGCCGCGGCCATAACAAGTGAGCTCGGGACTGTAGCTACAAGATTGAAGTTCAAATTGTTCTTGGAATCCAAAGTTCCGCCACCCACTACCGTGCCCAGCGACGGAACGACGAGGTCAAGATTGTCCGCCTTTAATCCGGTCGGCGCCCTGTTCACATTGCTGGTGAATTTTTCAATCACCAAATCGTTCCCAGTCTTGATTCCGGCCAGCGATGCAACTCCGGACATTTTCTTCCCAAGATCGAAACCGGAAAGCTTGCCGTTGAACAATCCGATCGTGCCATCGGTGACGAGCTTATCCGTCGGGCCGGTCACATGCAGGTTTGTGCTGAGCGTTCCGGCCGATAATCTTGAACCTTCTGGCAAGCTGATTCCCAACGCCGGGAGAAACGATTCCAGGTCCGTCGCCGGCAAGCCATCACCTTTGACTTTCATGTCCACGGCAAATTGGTCGCCTTCCGATTTATACGTTCCGCTCAGATTGGATTTGGCATTCCCGATCTTCAAGGTGGAGGGGTTCAAAACTCCTGTGCCCTTCGCCATGTCGTACTTCGTATCAAAATCAATGATCGCTGGAACGCCGGCGGGTTTTCCCCCCGCGACCAGGACTGCTTTGGACAATTTCAGTTCACCCTTGGTGGCCATCTCGCCGTTGGCGCTCCCGAGGTTCGCGTTCATGTCCGCAACTCCGCCCAAGCCCAACGAAGGATCCAGGAATCCCGTCGAAGCCAGGTTCAAGTTGCTGACTTCAAGTTTCACATTTTGCGGCGTGAAGGCCGCATCTTTCTGGTCCACAGGGCCGACTTTGCCTTCGATCTTCATCGTCCCGCCACCGGGCAATTCCATGGAGAAGCGCATGGAAAATTGCTGTCCATGGCCACATCGCTGGCCGTCAGATTGACTTTGGTGTAGACGCTTTTCTTTTGCGAAGTGGTGCTTCCCAACGTGATTTGCCCGTCTTCCAATTCAAGCTTGCCGATGGACACTGATGTCGCGGACTGGTTGCTTGTGGCCCCCGAACCGGCCTTCTTCGCCTCCGGAGCCGGACTTCCGCCGATCGAAGAAAAATTCCATTTTCCGCTGCGGTCCTTCAACATCACCACCTGGGGATTCACGATGGTGATCTCCGTGACGTTCACCTTCTGAGAAAAGATAAGCGGCAAGAGCTCCACGCCCACTTTTACGCGCTTTGCCGTCAGGAACGGTCCCGAGCTGAACTTCGGGTCGTCGCTGATGGAGAGGTTATCTATCCCCAGCGAACCGCCTAGGATCGACAAACTCAGATTCCCAAGTTCCACTTTTCTTCCCAGGGCAACTGTCGCCTTCTCTTCGATTGTGGGACGGAACTTGTTCACCGGAATCAGAAATGGGAGGATGAACAAAATCAAAATCACTGCGACCACGACAATTCCAATCCATTTTAGTTTGCTGCTCATGAGATCCTCCAGCTAGGCTAGGCAGGCGTAGGCGGGCGCCATTCTTGTTTGAGGGGCGATAATATCACACGGCTTGCCGAATGAAATGCTTTAGGAGGGGCGCACCGCCGGTCGCTGGGCGTCACCCAATCGTATTACAATAATCATGCCGGGGCTGTAGCTCAGATGGATAGAGCGTGGGTTTCCTAAACCTAAGGTCGGCGGTTCGAACCCGCCCAGCCCCACCAGTTCTGAAATCATCTTGTATTCCCTTCTAAAGGGCTTCGTTGGCGAATTGAAAACAGGATTTTGATCCCTGGCGGCAACCCCTCGTGCCCGATAGTATTCTCAAGACCATGATGACCCGCTCCACCCGCAGAATTCCCGCTGCGCAAATTCAGGGACTGATCTTCGCTGCACTGTTCTTCGCTTGCGGCGCTCGCGCTCAATCTCCCGCGCCACAAACTGCTCCCGTTGCTCCCAGCACACCCTCTTCCCGCCCGTGCAGCGCGAATCCTGTGCTCGCCCCGGGCCCAAAGAGCAAATCCTCGAAGAAATTAAAGCACCCGCTTCCGCCGGAGCCTCTGCCCGCTTGCGTCGAAATTAAGGGCGCGGCCATTGAGGTCCAGGAGTTCCTTCAATCTGTGGCTCGCGAAAAGCAGTGGCGAATCGGAGAGGGCCGCGCCTCGGAAGACACCTGGTCCTTCGTCCGTTATTTCAGCCCCGATGAGCTAGAGAAATACGCTGACACCAAAGTCCTGATAGAACCAGTGGAATTCTTTGGCGGCAAAGCGGCCCTAACCGTGAGAACCACCGAATTGGACGATGGATTTGCGCGCGTTCAAATCTCCGCTCATTTCCAAGGTGAAGGAAAATCTACCGACAAGGTATCGGCCCAACCGGGCAACCTCTGGCCACTCAATTCCCGGGGAGTCCTTGAACAAGAACTGATCGGCTACCTCAGTACCCGCTATCGCCATCTCGCCTGACGCGGGGACAGTCCTTCACTACTCGTCCTCAACTGGCCTCCCGTACAGCTTTCGCGAC
>JARLGN010000016.1 GCA_031292775.1 Acidobacteriota bacterium
AGTCATATGCTGCCGACGCTGAGGCCTTTTAAATTTTGCGTTTTGCGTTGATTTTGCTGCTCTCCCAAACGAATTCCATTTTGGTGAAGACCCCCACACCCCCCGCCTTCCGGACCCCCCACCCCCCCACGGGGGCGAGGGGAAATGTATCCTTACTTTCGATGTCGAATTCATGATGGCTGAGCGCGGTCCCGCGCGGTCCACTGGGAACGTCTGCTAATTTGGACAGCATTGATTCTAGGCGAGCCCCAAAGGGAACCGCCGAGGCTGGTGAGAAGTCCAGGCTAATACATGCACCACGTACACGATATCGAATTCCGAAACCCGTGTCCCGAATCCCGAGCCCTTATGACCTCTGGTCCGCTCCACAATTCCTACTTCCGGGATTTCCTCATCACCAACCAAAACACCGATGGCGGATGGGGTTACCACCCAGCTTCGGCCAGCTCTGTCGAGGCCACGGCATGGGCGCTCACCGCGCTCATTTCATCGCGCCATTCGCCGCCCCTATCGGATGTGTGTGCCCGGGCGCGTGATTGGTTGCTGCGGGTGCAACGCGCCGATGGCTCCTGGCCCGCTCTTCCCGGCCACCCTCAGGGCTGCTGGGCCACTTCCATCGTGTCACGGGCTTTGTACCTTCAGGGTGGGGCGCAGAAGGCCGTGGAGAGCGGCCTGCGTTGGCTCATTAATGCCTGGCCGTCGGAGGGCAATTTCTGGTGGCGTCTGCGCCAATCCATTTTTCCGTCGCGCGTGGCTCTGCAAGACAGCTCCCTTCGCGGCTGGAATTGGACGCCGGGCACCGCCAGTTGGGTCGAACCCACCGCGCACGCGCTCATATTTCTGCGCTCTCTGCCCGCGCCCATGCTTTCTCCTCAGGCGGCCAAGCGCCGGCAATTGGCGGAGCGCATGCTCTTTGACCGCATGTGTCCGGGCGGCGGATGGAACAGCGGCAATCCACTGGTTTATGGTGTGGCCGGGGTGCCGCGGATTGGTCCCACTGCCTGGGCGCTCATGGCGCTAAGGGATTTTTCGGAACGCGCGGAAGTTCAGATGAGCCTGCAGTGGCTTGAAGCTGCTTATGGAGAAATTCACGGCGCCGCATCGTTGGCCTTGGCGAACCTTTCCCTGGCTGCGTACGGGCGGCGTGTTTTCCGGCTCGCGCCCGCACTCGATGAGATGTATTCGCACAACCGCTTCTTTGCCAATGTGCTCACCATCGCGTGGGTAGTTCTCGCCTTGAATGAAGAAATGAGTGGGGTCGCGCCCACCGCCGAAGAGGCCGCAACCCGATGAGTTACGCCCAGCCCAGCCTGATGCCATCATTCACTCGACCCGAGTCGCGCGTGGCCATTGTCCGTTCCGCCAGCTATGACCGCGGCCTCGCAACCTTGCTCTTTGACGCCCTGCGCGAATTCGATCTGCCTGTGAACGGCAAAAAAGTGCTGTTGAAGCCTAACTTCGTCGAGCCCGACCCCGAGGGAATTATCAACACCCATCCTGCCGTGGTGGCAGCCGTGCGCGATGCATTCCTGCGCCGGGGAGCAGCGTCCGTGCGAGTGGCCGAAGGCCCAGGGCATGAGCGCGACACGGAATCGATTGTGGAAACCATCCGCCTTCGCGATTATCTTGGCCCGCTGCAGGATATCTTTGTGGATCTGAACCTGGATGAAGTACACGCCGTCGACTTGCGGACCCGCGCCTCCAGGCTGAAGCGCCTCTATTTTCCCCGCACCGTTCTGGAGGCGGATTACATCGTCTCCCTGCCCAAGCTCAAGACGCACCACTGGGCGGGGGTGACGCTTTCACTCAAGAATATGTTTGGCATTGTCCCGGGTTGCTGCTACGGCTGGCCGAAAAACGTTTTGCACTGGGCGGGCATTACGGGTTCCATCCTCGACATCAACAGCACCGTGCGCCCGGATTTCGCCATTGTGGACGGCGTTATCGGCATGGAGGGCAACGGCCCCATACAGGGAACTCCCAAGGCCAGCGGCGTGCTGATTCTGGGTAACGACCCGGTGGCCGTCGATGCCACCTGCGCGCGCGTGATGGGCCTGGCCCCTGAGCGCATCGATTATCTGGCCAAAGCCGGCGTGCTGCTTGGACACATCAAGCCGGAGAAGATCCGGCAACTCGGTGAAAGCATCGCGAGCGTCAAAACCCCATTTGCGGTGCTGCCCGCGTTCCAAAAGCTGATCGCTGCGGATGGGAAAAAGGTGCCTTGAGGGCGAGAATTGGCGGTTATCGGACCGAATTTGCAACCCCTGCCCCTGTGGGGGAGTGTAGCGCGGACCCCTGTTTTTGGGGTCCGCGGTTCTTCCCGTGCAAAAGCTGCAAATCTCAAAGACGGCCGCGTGCCCTCGGGTTCGGGAGAGTGAGTCATGGGAAGAACCGCAGACCTTAAATGCGAAGGTCTGCGCTACGCCCGCTCCTCGCCTGCCGCGACGTATTTTGGATTTACAACCCTCGCCCCTTTGGGGGAGAGGGTGGCCCGCAACCGGCGTTTGCATCAGCCGGGGTGGGACGGGTGAGGGGGTCAAAACCCTTGAAGACTGAGCCAGTGACGAGTTCGACTAAACACGCCCGTTCTCCCCACCAGTCTCTATGGAAGAGCGTAATTTCTTTCCCCGCATTACTGGGAGTTTTACTGGCGGGGGGCATGTTCGTGCCGCTGCGCTCCTTTTGGGTGGACCCGGACGTTTGGTGGCACATCAAGGTGGGCGCCACAATCCTCTCCACCCACCGTTGGCCTACCACCGACCTCTACTCCTTCACTGTCCATGGCACCCATTGGATCGCCTACCAGTGGCTGGGTGAGGTGGTCATTGCTATCTTCGCAAATCTCTGGGGACTGCGGGGGTTGATGGCCCTCGACGTGATCCTCGCCGCCTTGATCCTGTTTGCGCTTTATGCGCTGGTCACCATGCGCTGCGGAAATTCCAAAGCGGCTTTCGTGGCTTGCACCTTTTTCCTGCCGCTGATTTACACTTCCTTGAGCTTGCGCCCGCAGATGCTTGCCTACCTATTCCTGCTGCTTACGCTGATCATTCTTGAGCGCTTTCGCCAGGGGCATGTGGGCGCGCTATGGCTGCTGCCGCCGCTGTTTCTGGTGTGGGTCAACACGCATGGCATTTTCACCCTGGGACTGTTTGTGCTGGGGGTTTACTGGTCATGCGGGCTGGTGGAAATTCACTGGGGCGGTTTGGACTCCCGCCGCTGGAGCACCCTTGAGCGCGTGCGCCTGGAGCTGGTGGGACTGCTCATTCTCATCGCTTTGATCATCACGCCATACGGTACCGAGCTTCTGCTCTACCCCCTCGACCTGGCATATTCCCAGCAGATTATGGTGGCGAACATCATTGAATGGCAGCCCATGATGTTCGACAAAAACGTGGGGAAGATCTTCCTGGCTTTCGTGCTCGCATTTTTGTTTGCCCAGGTGGCACTGCGGCTCCGGTGGCGGCTGGAGGAATTCGTGCTGCTGCTTGCCGGAATCGCCGGGGCCTGCTTGCACGTGCGCCTGACGTTGATTTTCGTGCCATTCGCGGCGCCCTTGTTTGGTGTGATCTTGGCCCGTTGGATTGAGCCTTACGCGCCCGCCAAAGATAAATACGCCTTAAATGCCGCTTTGATGGCTCTGGTGGTGGCCGCGGTCATTGGTTTCTTCCCCTCGCGCACCGACCTGGAAGGCATCATGGAGCAGAAATGGCCGGTGCGAGCAGTGGCTTACCTGCGGCAGCATCCCGCCCCCAAGCCCATGCTGAACAGTTACGAGTATGGCGGCTATTTGATTTGGCAAATGTCGGATGTGAACAAGGTGTTCATCGATGGACGCGCGGATATTTATGTCCGCACCGGCGTGTTCGTCGATTATCTCAACATCGCCCGGCTCGATTCCCCAGCGCCCTTTCTGCTGAACGCGTACAACGTCCAGTCGATTCTGCTCGGTCGCCATGAAACGCTGGTGACGCTCCTGGATGCTTCCCCGGACTGGCAGAAGATTTACAACGATCCGCTCAGCGTGTTGTACGTACAACGGCCGCACCCCAGGCGGGCCATGCCCGCAATGTTGCTTCCGCCGTGATCGCCGCAGGCGTCTTGGAGTGCGGCGGCTCGACGCCGCCTTTCGATGAGTGCGATC
>JARLGN010000546.1 GCA_031292775.1 Acidobacteriota bacterium
CATAAGGAAAGGACGCAAACTTCATATGGGAACTGTATTAAGGAGAACTATTCCCGCAACTCTCCTGATCGCATTCTTCGGTTTTCTCCCCCTGCATGGAACCGGCCGCGAGGGCGGATCATTCCCTTCCCTCAAGGTAGCTACCCTACGATGCGAATATGACGTAAATCCAATGGGGATTGACGTGGCCCGACCCCGCCTGAGCTGGCTTTTGGAAGCCGAAAAAGCCGGGGCGCGCGGCCTGAGCCAGACCGCCTATCAGGTCCTGGTGGCTACCAGTCCGGAAAAACTGCGCGCTCAGGATGGCGATCTTTGGAACAGTGGCAAAGTGGATTCCGGCAATTCCATTCAGGTCGAATACGCGGGCAAAGCTCTGGCCTCGCGCACTCACTGCTGGTGGAAAGTCCGCGCGTGGGACCAGTCAGGCACGCCTTCCGCGTGGAGCGAACCCGGCACGTGGAGTATGGGAATACGGCATGCTTCCGATTGGGACGGCCATTGGATCGGCGGGAGCACGGGGGCGGACGATGCATCCGCAATCTATCTTCGCCGGGTGACCAGGCTTGCGCAGCGCCCGGTGCGCGCCACCGCTTATGTTTGCGGCCTTGGCTATTACCAACTCAATGTCAATGGCAAGCGAGTGGGCGATCACGTGCTCGACCCCACCTTTACGAATTATGACCGGCGGGTACTTTACGTAACCTACGACGTTACCAGCCTTCTGCGCGCGGGACAAAACGCTGTGGGCGTCATCCTGGGCAATGGTTGGTACCACGCCATCACTCCAGACCTCTTTGGATTTGAGAAAGCGCCGTGGCGGAAGCCCCCCAAGCTCCTCATCAATATCGATGTCGATTTCCCTGATGGCACCCGCCAAACCATTGCCTCCGACTCTTCCTGGAAATGGTCCACCGGCCCCATCGTGTTCAACTGCATTCGCTCGGGAATTACCGATGATGCGCGTGCCAGAATGCCGGGATGGAGCGAACCGCATTACTCCGACTCCGCTTGGCGCCCGGTTGCGCAGGTCGATGCTCCCAGAGGTGAATTGAAGGCGCAGATGCAGCCGCCGATGCGCGTCACGGAGACCGTTCATCCCGTCAAGATCACTGAACCGAAACCGCATGTTTACCTGTTCGACCTGGGCACAGACCTTACCGGATGGGTCAAGTTCGAGGCGCATGGCGAGCCTGGCCAGAAGATCGATTTGCAATACAACTTAATGCTGAAACCGGATGGCACGCTGGACACAAAATATTGCCACAGCCACACCTATGGGCGGTTTCAGACAGATGAACTTATCCTCGATCAACACGGCAAGGGCGTAATTGAGCCTGAATTCACCTACCACGGCTTTCGTTACGTGGAAGTCGCGGGCCTGAACTACAAGCCTTCACTCGAAAATCTGACCGGTTTCAATGTCCACACCGACTGGCAGAGCGCTGGAACCTTTTCCTGTTCCAATCCCAAGATCAACCGAATGCAGGATGCCATCCGCCGCACCCTGAGCGAGTCAAATCACAGCATCCCGGGCGAAGAACCCACGCGCGAGAAAATGGGTTGGACGCAGGATGGCCTGAACTCCATGGAAGCTGCGCTGTACAACTATGACGCGGCGGCGGTCTACCGGAACTACATGTTTGACATGATCGACGCGCAGGAAGCGAATGGACACGTTCCGCCGATCATTCCCACGGACGGCTGGGGACTCACCAAGCCCGGCGGCGCGCCCCATGATTTTTCCGATCCCTGGTGGGGCGGCACTCTGCCCTACGTTGCCTGGAAGCTTTATGACTATTACGGCGACCGCCGCGCGCTGGAGGAAGCCTATGTGCCCATGAAGCGCTGGGTGGATTACCTGGGCACCACGGCCAAGGATCATCTCGTCAATTGGGGGCTGGGCGATTGGCTGGAAGTGCGGGTGGATGTCCACCGCAGGCTCACGCCGAAAGTTATAACTTCCACGGCAGGATACTATTACTGCGCCAACGCCGTGGCGCGCGCCGCCGAATTGCTTGGCCAAAGCGGCGACGCCCAAACGTACGCTCAGCTCGCCGGGGAAATCAAAAGCAGTTTCAATGAGCACTTTTTCAATCCTGCCACGGGCCAATATGCACCAAGCACCCAAGCTTCCCTCGCGCTGCCGCTCTACCTTGACATGGTTCCGGGCGGGCAGCGCCAACTCGTTTTACAGAATTTAATCGAGGATATCCACGCTCACAAAGATCACCTGACCACGGGCTTTGTGGGCGTGATGCCGATGCTCCATGGCCTTGCCGATTGGGGATATCCCGGCCTCGCCTATACCGTGGCGATGCAGGAGGACGTTCCCGGCTTTCTCCCAATGGTCGCCCACGGCGAGAAGACCATGGGCGAGTCGGTCGAAAGCGATATCGGCACCCGCCTGCATCCCTTCGGAACGTGCATCGGTTCGTTTTTGTACCAGGACATCGCCGGTATTCATCCTGACCGCTCGGCCCCGGGCTTTCGGCACATCATCATTCGCCCCGTGCTCGGCAACCTGACCTGGGCCAAGGCAAGGTACGATTCCATCAACGGTCCCATTGCCGTTGCCTGGCAACGCAATTCGAGTAGCTTTACGTTGCACGTAAGCATTCCTCCGAATACCACCGCCACGGTAGACCTCCCGGCAAAGTCGGAACAGTCCGTGACGGAAAGAGGCAAGCCGCTTCTGCACGCGCCGGGAGTGAAGGTCCTCCAGGGGGAAACAACCCAGGTAAAGGTTAACATTGGTTCCGGCGAGTATGACTTTCGGATCCTAATGTGACCTAGGAGGCGGGAATGAGGACAATGGCAGCGGGTTCGTTCAAAAGACAATGCCTTGCCGTTATGGACGAGGTTCAAGCCAGGAGAGAGACCGTGGTGATCACCAAACACGGCAGGCCCGTGGCGAAGCTGGTCCCCGCCGACAAGGATACCGACGAGATCTACAACTTCCTTCGCGGTAAGGGTGCGATTGTAGGCGACATTATTTCAATTCTGTCCAAATTAGCAGAAGCGCCGCGTGGCGAACACGGTTCTCCTCGTGCACGATCACGAATGCGACGCCAAACCAACGATTCATTTTCTCTCGCCCCCTTGGGGGAGTCCGATTTCCGGACCCCGCTGGGGTCCATCGGACCCCAGAAATCGGGGAGGGGGGACCGCAAGGCGGAGGGGGCCCCACGTTCTGCTTGTCGTGGGGGTGAGGGGGTCTTTACCAAAATGGAATCCGGTCGACAGCGTGGCAAAGGCAAGGGCAAAAGGCAAAAGTGAAATGCCCTCAGTGTTGACAGTACCCCAGTAGGCCCCAGAGACGGTAGCGCGGAGTTATCCTGCTCCGAGCGGGATTACTCCGCGGCTTTTCGCCTGACCACAATGTAAGGTCGTCAATTATTGTTGTTTTTGAAAAGGATATCGCGCGTGGTCGCGCGCTAGACCATCGAGGGGAGCGGCTGGAGGAACTCGATCCCTGCTTCGCCCGCCAATTTCGATTCCGGTTTACCCACCCACACCACGCGGCCAGCAATGGCGCCTTCGGCGGTTTCCCAAGGAAGCACTCGAACCATTTGACCTTCGTAAACGGGTTCAACGCCCTCGATCCGGCACCCATGTTGGGAGACGTCAACCGTAAACCCCTCGTTTCGGATCTCCCCTTCACTAGAGTCCATCAGGAGAACCAAAGCGAGCCGGAGAGGACGTCGGTCGGACTTGCGTTGTATGGAGAAGGAGTTGTCAGCCACGTCGACTACCGTAGCGCAAAAAGGAAAGGATTTCAAGCAAGTAGCGCAGATCGGCAGGACTCCGTCAAAGTACCAGGCGACACTCGCTTCAAGAACGATGAATGCGGCATGAGGAAAGCAACCCCTCACCCACCGCCTTGCGGTCCCCCCTCTCCCCACGGGAGAGGGCTGTGATTTTGATTCTTATCCCTCGCCCCAGGGAGGTTGTTTCAAAACTCGCCGCGGAAAATGGAAGTCGGGGTGCATAGAGAAAGGGCATGAGCGGAGAGATACGGGCGAATTACGATGAGATATTTTTGTTGCCGCCGTCGATCGAGG
>JARLGN010000547.1 GCA_031292775.1 Acidobacteriota bacterium
CCCCGCAGTCCTGATGGCAGAGAACATTGCGTCCCCGGACAAGCCTGCCGGGACAGTCACGCAAGACATCGTTGCCTGGGACACGACCACCCCAACGCGGCCGGGATACGACGTCTTATATTGTTTCGAGTTTGGAAACGGCTTTCAGACCATGACGCCAGGCTTTCAGCCTGTCTCCCGAGTCTATCGGAACTCGCGGTATCTCTGGATTTCCGACATCCAGGATACGACTCGCGGTGAAGAATCGGCCCCGCTTCTTCGCAATTTTGCCCAAGGCACAGACGGCGAGTTTTGGATGGGCCTGAGCGACGGCGGATACGACATCACCTTGATTATGACGGATGCCAGGGAAGCACACGGGCCATTCACCATCTACTTACAGGACCAGACAGTTGAACCCAATGTGGTGACATCGCCCGGACACATTCTGGCACGAACGTTCCCCACCAGGGTCTCACAAGGGAAGCTAAAGCTCCGGTTGCATGCGGAAACCGGAAAGGATTTTGTGCTGAACCGGATGATCATCCATGGCCCGCAGGGCAAAGCCGCGCAGAGATTATTTACCGAGGCGCCACTCGATTATCTTCCCTCGGTTGAAGAAGTCCTGCAGGAGGGCAATACAGACGCCCAATCGACCCTGCGGGAATACTGTGACTGGCTCCTGACACGTTGCCTACCGAACGGTTTCATTGGAGATGCGGCGCGACCGGGGCCGCACACGCACTACTATTGGTATACCTCCGCGTACCCCATTCGTACCTTGCTGGCAGGCTATGACCTGTTTCGGACGGCCGCGTACTTGGACGCCGTGGTGAACATCCTGGACAAGTTGGTGGAAGAACAACTGCCCAACGGCGCATGGCAGCAGGTCTTTCGCGACAAACCGACCCGGGAAATGTCGTCCACGGAAACCGATGAGATCCTGAAGCATCGATGGGTGAATACTGCGGACATTGGATCCATTGTGACGGCTCTAGCCGCTAGCTGCAGCTACGTTTCGGCGGCGCGTAAACAAACCTACTTGCAAGCCGCGCAGCGCTACTGTGACAACTGGGCCGCAACGTGGCAACTCCCGTCAGGCGCATTCTCCAACGGGCTGGAAGGGGGAGTGCCAATGCGCGATGCCTACAGCGTGGCTACCGGGACGGAAGCCGCAGCCTTTGCCGCAGTCTACGCCATTTGCCGCGATCCCAAATACCTGCAAAGGGCGCAGCGCGCGGCGGAATTCCTGCTCGACAATTGGCAGCCCGATGGGCGGACCATTTGCTATCAGGATCCTTCGGCAAATATGGGCGCGAAATATGTGCAGCCGGTGACGCAGTTTGGGGACGTTCTCTATTATCACGACGGGATTCTCTTCGTTTACCATCAGTCTTCCGATCCCCAGTTCCGGGAGAAGGTGCGCAAGGTTTACGGCTGGCACATCAATGGCGAACAGGGCTTGCTCAATAATCTCCAAAACAACCCGTGGTGGCCTCTGCAAGACACCTGGGATAACTCGAAATCGGCCGGAATGCCTCAGGTTCTTCTCGCCTATCGGCGCATGGTCAAAGACGCCGCGGTGGAGAGGGCCGTGGGACTGATGCGAAAGTTCTTGTGCACGCCAAAGTTCTCGCAGCGAATCGGCGTGATGGTGGACCACCCAGACTTGCCGTGGGGCGGCGACTCCTTGCAGTCCTGGGCGGGGTGTGCGGTGGTCGCTACCGGGTTCGGGGGAATGTCGTTGGCGGAGATGATTAAGCCGGGAATGATGTATCTGTCGTCGTAAGTCCCGTAGGGGTACCCCTCTTGGCACGGCTGTCCAATTTAGCGGGACCATCGAGTACTTGTTGGGGCTCTGCCCCGCTGCTGTGAGGAAAAGCTCCGCCTTTCCGGCCCAAGTCCCAGCATCACTTCCCTTTCGCACCGCCGGGAAGGCTATGCCTTCCCGGCGGTGCATGAGGGGTCGGGCGGGGTTCTCCCGCCACGGAAAGGCGCAGCCTTTCCGCACAGACGACCATGCGCCTGCGGCGCACCACTGAAAATGCGCGAAGCGCCTTGGAGTGCGGCCGCGAAGCTGCCGCCTTTCCATGAACTTGATTTGATTTCGCGATATGCCGGTGGTGGTTGGTACTACGGCATCCCACTGCGTTCGCTGCCGCCACCGCATTCCAAGGCGGTAGCTGCTGCTACCGCAGTCCAAGGCGCGTCGCGCAGTGAAGTCCACGGGTGGGGGCAGTCCCAACGGGGCTGGCAGGGCGAACGGGCACCACAATCCGCCGCAAGCTTCAAAGGCAGCGAATAACAGCTCTCCATGCTGGCGACATTCTTTGTTATTTTGGCGGGGTAAGCAGCGTTTCCAAATCAGGCATCTTGTGGCGAACAAGTTCAATCTGTTCCGGCGTGAAGAGATTGTTCTTCAGCGAGTCGCCAAGTTTCTGCGTGGCTTCGAGCTTGGCCTGTGGCGAGGCGTTGGGATCGGCCAGGATCTTTCCCCAATTGTCGCGGCTCTTTTCCGCCTCCCGAATCTGCGCAGTGGCTTTATAGGTCAGGACAAACTCCCGCGCGGATAGCCCGTGCTTCTTGAGGACGCTTTCAATTTTGGGTTGCTTTTGCAGATTGGCGATTTCCGCGTCCACGTCGCCGCTGCCAATTTTGATGGGAAGGTTCATGGCGCGGAGGTCGCTGAGTGCGCCCAGCGTTTTGTTCAGCGATTCCTGGGTGAGGACATTACTTGTCGGATTTTCGGCAAACGCGACGCCTGAACCGACCACAACAAGAACGACGATAGCAGAAAGGAAAGACAGCGCGATTCGAGGCCACCTGGATGAACACCACACCGTAGCCCTCCTCGGAACCAGGAACGGATCCCTTAGCCTTCGTGGGTTCCTCGCAGCGGCGTGTATCGCCCAGCCTGATCAAGGCTGTGCGTGACGATTCGACAGCCGTACGAGGGGTTTCATAAGAAACTCAGCGCAGATTTCCCGCAGCAACTGCTGGTTATCCGGATCAGTGTTGTGAAATTCCAATCCCACCTGGCCCAACTCACCCCTCCACGCAACTACGGCAAGGGTCCGAAATTCCCGGCCTTTCCATGCCACGGTAAATTCGCACTCTTGGTGAATCTCGAGGGTTGGGGCAAACTCCAGCAAGCATCCCAGGACGCACAAGTCTTCTATCATCACATCGATGGTTGTGGCTACCCCGGGCAAATGGACGCCGGCTTTCGCATGGGCTGAATAACGAGGGACTCGCCGTCTTTCTTCACTCATATCCGCAGAGTGTAATTCGTTCGCGCTAAATTCGCAATGTGGTTTAATGGCCGGGCGAAATTCCCTGTTCTTCCACCTCTACCCCGGATGGCAGCGGTTTGAGCCGCAAGTTTCACGCGGTGAGAACCCCATAAGCTAAAAGGAAATCGTTGCAACTTCGCCCGCCGTAAGGTTATATTTCAATTTCGGTTGCAGGGCTTCCGTTTCCACTAAAATTTCCGGCGCAAGCAGTTAACAGAACCAGCCTTCGGGCACATATCCATAACTGATGAAGCTCCTATTACAACACGGGCGCTCAAGAGTTAGCCCTTCATTGCGGGTGGGCGGGCTGGGCCTGCTTTTCTCCGCCCTGGCAATAGGCGCCGCGTTAACCTCCGCTCAACCCCAGGGTTCTTCCCCTGAACCTCGCGCTCAGATCACCTTCACCCACGACATCGCCCCCATCTTTCAGAAGAACTGCATCGCTTGTCACGGCAGCGATAAGCCGCAGGGCGGGCTGCGCCTTGACTCTGAAGGTGCAACCCTGAAAGGTGGCGAATCCGGCAAGGTCGTCATTCCCGGGGACAGTGAGAAGAGTCCGCTGATAAAGCGTTTGGTGGGCGTGGGGGAAGATGCCCGGATGCCGATAGGCGCCGACCCGCTTCCAGCGAGTCAGATCAAATTGATTCGGGCCTGGATCGATCAGAACTCCTTCGCGATTCTGAAGGAACCAGTGCAAGCACAAGTAGTGCCCGTTGCGGCTCATTTACAGGCGGGCAGGTCAGGAGATTTTGCCTCGGACATACGCCCGATTCTTGCCGCGCGCTGCTACCAGTGTCATGGGCCGGAGCTTCAGCAAAACGGCTTGCGACTGGATTCATTGGCGG